>JAZKEH010000023.1:0-3591 GCA_040387155.1 Pseudomonadota bacterium
AAACCGGCGTAGGTTAATAGCCTATCGTGAGTTCGAATCTCACCTCCTCCGCCACTCATTTCCCGCTGTCTTCCTGATTGGCCTCTGTTAAGGCGCTGCCAGCTGCTAAAGAGGCGCTGCCTGCGGTACGGCAGGAGCCGGAGGCACAGTCGCCAGGCGGCTGCCGTTACCTTCCAGCGCGATCATATCCAGCAGGATGCGACCGCTCTCAACCAGATAAGGATCCGCTTCTTCCTTTTTCTCAGCGTCTTCATCGGCCACTACTGGCGCTACCTGCTCCAGACCACCAGCGCCTTCGGCACGCTCAACTTCCGCATTGGCATCCGGTCCTTCCTGCTCTTTATCAAGCGCAGCGATGTCAGCCAGTGGCTCCAGACCTTTGGCCGCACGGCGTGTGTTTTCCAACTGCAGACGCCATTCATCACGTTCAGCGCGTTCTGCCAACAGCTTCTGTTCATTCAATGTCAGCTCGTTCATGGCTTGGTCTTCCTTGGCCTTGGCGATCTCGGCGCGAATGAAGACAAAATCAGGATCTTCCTTCAGGCGCGCATCATGTCGGCTGTTAAGCGTCGGCACAATCAGGCGCATGTCGGTGTAGGGCCGATACATGTTGGCGTCGATCGTGTCCCAGGGCAGGGCAGTGGGCAGTGCACTTTCACCAATGTCATCGGATACATCATAGATATCCGGGAACATGATATTTGGCGTAACACCCTTGTGCTGGGTACTTGCACCCGAGATGCGATAAAACTTGGAGCGGGTGATCTTGATCTGGCCGTCGCCGAGCGGAATCAGTTCCTGCACGGTGCCCTTGCCAAATGTCTGGCTGCCAAGAATGACACCGCGCTGGTAGTCCTGGATGGCACCGGCAAAAATTTCGGAAGCCGAGGCACTCAGACGATTGACCAGTACCGCCAACGGACCACTGTAGGTGACATCCGAATCAGGGTTGCCCAACACAGCGATTTCGCCTTCAGCATCCTTCACCTGCACGGTAGGACCCTGTCTGACGAACAGACCCACCAATTCGCTGGCTTCACTGAGCGACCCGCCGCCATTGCCGCGCAAATCGACAACAACGGCTTCAACCTGCTCTGTTTTCAGTTCTTCCAGCAAGCGTTTCACATCACGCACGCTGCTGCGGTAGTCAGGATCACGGCGCTGCAATGCTTCAAAGTCAATGTAGAACGTAGGCAGCGAAATAACACCGATCTTGTGAATGGTGCCGCCGGATTCTACTTCGACAATCTCTTTCTTCGCCGATGAGTCTTCGAGCTTCACCGTGTCACGGGTAATGGTGACAACCTTTGATTCCAGCGCGCTGCCTTCCGGAAGCACATTCAGGCGTACGACAGAACCTTTCTCGCCGCGCACCAGATCAACCACGTCATCAACACGCCAGCCGATGACATCGACAAAGGCGTTGTCGCCCTGGGCAACGCCCACGATGCGATCTTCCGGATGCAGCTCGCCACCCTGGTCAGCCGGACCACCGGTAACAACGCTGACAACCTTGGTGTATTCATCTTCAGTGGTAAGCACGGCGCCGATGCCTTCCAGCGACAGGCGCATGCTCATGTTGAAATTCTCGGCAGCACGCGGCGCGTAGTATTGGGTATGCGGATCGAACGTCATCGTCATCGCATCCATATAGCGCTGGTACACATCCAGCTCATTGGTACGCAGCACCTGACTCAGCTGGGAGCGGAAGCGTTTACCCAGCAGTTCGCGCACTTCGGTGATCGGCTTGTCGGTGAGCTTCAGGCTTAACACGGCACTTTTCACCTGACGACGCCAGAGATCTTTCAATGCCGCCTCATCCGCCGCCCAGGCTACTTCCGAGCGATCAACTTCAAGCGACTCATCAACCGAAAAATCAAAGTCAGTCTGGTCCACCTCGACCCGCTGGATGGAGTAGACAAGACGTTCTATCAGGCGTTCGTTGTAGCGATTGAAGATGCGGAAACCGGCTTCAACATCGCCGTCCTGCAACAGGTCATCGAGCTGGGTACGATATTGCTCAAACTCATTGATATCGGTCTGCGTGAAATACATGCGGCCGCCATCAAGTGACTTGATATAGCTATCCAGCATCTTGCCGGAGAAACCATCATCGAAGCGAATGTGGGAATAATGATTGCGCACCATCTCATCGATGATTTCTTCGGTGGTGTCTGCATAGTCAGCAGACGGCTGCATCTCTTTATAGATGGCGGCCGGATCCAGCGGAATTTCCGACGGCAAAATGGAAGCCGGCTGCGCATGCAGCAGACCAGAACAGGCCAGCATGGTTGCGAAACCCAGGAGACCGAAACGGCCTGCTACTACGGTTCTGCTTTTTACGTACATCTCTCGACTACCTCGTTATGTTCGTTACTTGTTTATATTCACTGGCAGACGCTGTTTGACCAGTGGCCATGCTTCGCAATTTGGTCACAATTGCTGATAAAACAGGCTTTTTACACAAGCTACCCTAGCGTATTTACCTTGTGCCTGCATCGCCTTTTTCAACCCTTGGACGGCTCCGGGTCGATAACTTTGCCACGCGCCGACGCATGGCGTTCCTTCAATTGCACATCGATGTAACGATCTGTAATTGCGCTGGAGCCATGACCGGCATCATCACGCACATGCTCGCGTGGACGGGTTTTTACGTCTTCCGAAATCCCCGTATGTCGTAACCAGTGAACCGTCGCAGCACCGAGTTGGGCTGCTTCTTCCTGTTGGTTGCGCTCCTTCAACTTCAAGACCGCATGGTCAAAACAAAGTTGCACGATACCCCTGATCTGGCGGGTACTGGTGATGCCACCCGCACCACGTGTCTTGTGAATCAGCGGAGTCGGCTCGCCTGGCTCCGGCATGGCGCTCAGGCCGCGCGAGTTGCGGTAACGGGCGAGGGCGGTCTTCATGCTGTCACTGACCGACACGATGCGTTCCTTGTTGCCTTTACCCACTGTCCTGAACCACCAATTGCCCTCACGGTCACGTTCGAAATCGCCCATCCGGGGCGTCCAGCGCGGGGTCTCAACCAGTTCCGATATACGCAGATACATCCCAAACAGTGCCTGCATGATGAAAAGCGTCCGTTCATGCGTGGTCGGATCGGCCTGGGCAAGCTCCTTGGCGGTTTCCATCACTGTCTGCCATTGGAGGTCAGACAGCCGGCGGATCGGCTTGGGACCTTGGGTCTTGCGCACGAGCTTGCTCTTCTGACGAATCTGGGCAACAGGGTTTGCTTCAAGAAATTCCTCTTGAATCAGAAAGTTAAAGAAACTTCCTAAAACTGCCAACAAGGACTGAATACCACCCTGGGACAGGAAATAAGGTACTGCCTGGCGGCTTTCTGTAGCCTGAACGTAGGGCCGCCAATCCTGGTTTGCATGCCGCTGACCATTGATATCGACATAACGCGGCACATTCTTGCTGCCAATCCACGCTTTTGGTGGCTTTTTCGCAAAGTCGACGTATTCCTCGATGTCCTCGCGGCGAACGGCCCGCAGTGACTTGTGGCTGACCAGCCAACACCAGTGCAGGAAGTGTTCGATTTCACGCCGGTAGGTAGAAAAGGTATCCGGACTGCCGCGGTAGCTG
>JAZKEH010000024.1:0-337 GCA_040387155.1 Pseudomonadota bacterium
ATAGGCCTGGCTTCCTACTACCATCCGTCACTGGATGGTGAAACCACGGCCAGCGGCACCGCGTTCGACAACGGCGCCATGATGGCTGCACATCCCACCTATCCGTTCGACACACTCGTGCGCGTGACGAATCTCGAAAAAGAGGGTGCAGTGATCGAGGTACACATAACAGACAGAGGACCCACCCAGGAGAATGTCGCAGAAGGCGTCATCATCGATCTTTCGGGAGCCGCCGCCGAAAAACTGGGCATGCTGCGCGACGGACGCGTGCAGGTGAAAGTGGAAGTGCTTGAGTGGGGCGAGGATAGCTGAAGCAATAAAAAAGCCCGCGAAATGC
>JAZKEH010000024.1:347-5042 GCA_040387155.1 Pseudomonadota bacterium
CTCAGGCGTTCAGAAATCGTACCTGAACGTTACCCCGTACTCACGCGGCCTCGCGACAGTTGCAAAATCAAAACCCCAGATGCCATGGAAGAAGCCGGAGTTGATCATGTACTTGTCGGCAAGGTTGGTGACAAACGCTGACACTTCCCAGTCCTGCCCGTTCGGTTGATACGAGAAGCGCAGATTGGTAATGCCCCAGTCTCCGCTTTCGTCCTGACCGGCCGGCACTGCGGCATAGCCACTTACCCGCAGGAACGGTGGCTGACGCCAGAACTGTCCCTGGTAGTTGTAGTCGAAGCGCGATACCAACTGACCGTAATTGCCGATGTTCGACGTGTACTGCGCACCCAGCGTATAGCTCTTGTCAGGCGCCTGTTCGAACGACGTGCCGGTAGTGAACGGCAAGTGGCCCGACATCGTGCCAGCAGCAATCTTGGTATAGGCAGTATCGAGCTTGCCGTAACCAAGACTCAGCAACAGGCTGTCAGTGGGCACGTAGGTCAGCTCAACTTCAACACCCTTGGCTTCGGCTTCACCAACATTGGTGGTGACCAACGTTGGTATCTGCACCCTGGTAACCGGATCAGTCACCACGCCGGACGCTTGCAAGTCGGCCCAGATGGTATCGAAGTACGTGACGTTCAAGCGCACACTGCGATTGAACAACTCGGTCTTGATACCAACCTCCTTGTTTTCCAGTGTTGAAGGCTTGAAGGGGAACTCGGTACGCACGCCGTTGATGACGGGCGCCGATACACCACCGGAGTTGAAGCCTTCGGAGTAACTCACATAACCGTTGATGCGGTCAGTGAAGTCATACTGCACCACCACACGCGGCGTGGTTTTCTCGAACTGGAAGGCGTTGGGAATACCGGTCTTGGCGCCACCAAAAGGATCACCTGAGTGAAACTGGTTTGGCAACGCCGGTTTCGGCGCGGTTGCTGCGGTCACTGCCTTGTTCTGCGAATAGCCGGTCTGCCGGTGTTTGCGCACACCAAGAATAATGTCCATCTTCTCAGTGGCATGAACGGTGAATTCACCAAACACTGCCCAGCCATCCTGCTCGGCGATTGAGCGGGTGTCATAAGAACCTGCTATCGCACTTGATGGCCCCTGATTCCACATCTGCGCACAACTGGTGAAACCCTGAGGAGGGCCACCCACAGGATTACACGCCGGTGAATTCAGCACATTGTTGATGTCGTACAAGCCTTGCTGGAACTCCATCAAAATCCAGCGACCGTTGCGGGTATGCGTTTCCTGATCCCAGGAATACAACCCGCCCATCCAGTCCACCCACTTCGTCGCTGTGCCGGTCAACTGCAGTTCCTGACTGGTCATCGAGAGTGCGCTGCGGTTGATGTCGGTGACAAGATCGTATTGGCTGTTGTCCCAGTCAACGACGGAGTCAGCATCCTGATTGACCTTGGCATAGAGATACACCGCGCGGATGTCATCGGTAATGTCGAGTGAGGTCTCCAATGAAATTTGCTGGGTGTCATAACGGTTGGGCAAGGTGGAGTTTGAACGGTTCTCCCACTTGCCTACCTTGCCACCGGCAAAGCCTGCAACCTGATTGGCCGGCACGAAGAACGGTTCGACCGGCCGCCCTGCCTTGTCAGTTCCCACATACGTGTAGAACTCCGGCTGGCCCACCAGGGTCTTGACCCAGTTTGGATTGGGATCGTCATAGGTGCGATACATCGCGTCTTGCACGCGCGGCTCAGTGAACTCGCTGTAGTCGTCGTGATAACCAAGGCGGAAGCTGAGTTTGTCGAGTGGTTCCCACACGATGTCTGCCCGCTTCACCTGCTGGTCAATCCCACCGTGATATTGATTGGTCGTCAGGCTCTTGATGTAGCCATCACGCGACATCGACGCCAGTGTGAACTTGGTCGTGATGGTGTCGCCGATGGGAACATCAATGGTTCCCTTTATGTCAGTACGATCATAGGAACCCACTGTTGTGGTCAGCGAGCCGGCGAGTTCATCACCCGGACGCTTGGTCCAGATGCGAATGGCACCACCTGTTGAGTCACGACCGAACATGGTGCCCTGCGGACCACGCAACACTTCGATGCGATCAAGATCGACAAACTCGTTGGTCAGGAAGCCCGCCGTGCCGATCTGCCATACGTTGTCGATATAGGTGCCGACGTTGGGAATGCCACGCATGCGGAATGAGGTGCCGCCTGTGCCGCCACCGCCACCGGTGATTACTACGTTGGGAATGCCCTGGCTGACTTTCTCCAGGTTGGTGATGCCTCGGGTTTCGAGGCCTTCTCCCGTGATTGCCACGATGGAGATCGGAACTTCCTGCAGATTCTGTTCGCGGCGCAGAGCCGTAACAGTTATTTCTTCCAACGCTGCTTCATTAGACTGGGCAAATGCTGTGGTATGCAATCCACTCATACCAGCTACAACAGTTACTACGGCAGTACTCAGACTTCTTGTTTTTAACTTCATCTGAACCTCCTAGTTTTCTATTGAGAAATACCTGACTACATTCCATTACAGGCCTGGCAAGGCTAATTGGGCTTGACGATTTCGTCCACAATCGTTTTTGCGCGCAAAAAAAAGGGCTTCATGAAGAAGCCCTTTGCAAGCGAACCATACGGAGCGGTTCGTGAAGTTGTTTGAATGCTACAGCGCCTTGCAGTCCCAGTTGCGTGCGTTCTTGATGTCGCCGCTGCCGTCGTATGCTGCTGTTTCCGGGTACGAACACAGTGGGCGTGTCAGACCTGATTCGGGATTGCGTGCAGGAATTTCTTCGGGCGCTCTGTCGCGTTCGCGCCAGCTTTCCATCGTTGTCAGCAGTTCGAACTCGTAAGGGCCGGGGCCGCCACTGCAGTGGTTCATGCCAGGCACCATGAAGAGTCGCATCCAGTCGCCCTGCTCCGGGCCCATCTCCTGGATGACGCTTTCGTAGTACTGGATTGTATTCTTTGGCGTGATCGCCGCGTCCTGCCAACCGTGATACATCAGCAGCTTGCCGCCGTTGGCTTCGAACTCGCGCAAGTCAGGATCAGTTGCATCAACGAAACCGACGCGCTCATCTATCAACGGCAGATCGCGGTCGAGATTGAAATTGCGCCAGTTGTAGTTTGCATCCTGGAAACCAAGGATGCGGATGGTGTCGAACAGGAACGCATTCGGCGCCTGGAAGTCGAAAGGCAGGCGTGGAATCGGGCTGCCCAGTACCTGGCCAGGGAACACGACTTTGCCGTCACTTGTAGTGATGTCGCCGTAGTAGAAATCCCTTGTCTCGATGGTTTGATGCTGCCAGAGGCAGCTTTCAGAGAACGAAGAATCGCCGGCATCGCGGCGGCACTCGATCGATTCGAATTTGAAGTCGCACTGGCGCGGCTCATTCAGGAAGCCGTCATTCAGTACATCGCACTGACGCAGTACAGAGCGATTGATGAGATCCGCCGTGTACTGATACGAGTTGGCGTATTCAGGATTGCGGTTGTTGAAGATATGCAGATACGACTGTGCAACGTGCATGCGAATGTGACGGTTGGCGAGCGCGCCGGCGATGATGCCGTCGAAATCTTCCGGGTAGCGCTGGGCCGCCATCACGCCCTGGCGGCCACCGGTGGAACAACCTTTGAAGTAGGAATATTCGGCAGCCTGGCCATAGGCCTGCGTGATGATGGCTTTCGATTTGTCCGCCATTTCATGAATGGCGCGATAAGCAAAATCCACCAGCTTCTCCGGGTGACCGAGTGCAAACATGCCATTGGGGCCGTCGGCAGCGGTGTGACCGGTGTCAGTTCCAGCCGTTGCATAGCCACGACGCAGCGCCATCTGCATGTCGCCATAACCCTGGATGGAGCCAGCCCAACCGCCATTGCCCACGGCCAGGAAGCGACCATTCCAGTCTTCAGCAGGCAGCCAGAGTTCGGCATTGATTTTCGAATCGGCAGTTGGCGTCATCAGAATTTTTACGCGGCAGTAGGCCGGCATTGGCTCGGCGTCGGCGCCCGGTCCACCGGCAACCGTCACCTGCAACGTACTTCCTTCGGGCACCAGCTCGGCGCTGGTGATGCGGGCATTCTCAAGCGCAAAACCTGCAAGTGCTGTGCAATTGGCGGAAGAAACTGCGGAAGCCAGTGCAGCAGCAGCGAAGATAGTGATCATGGTAGCGACTCCTTCTTGTCTGGTTGATATTCAAGTTTGAAGCGCCTGCGGCGCTCGAAGCAACTGCACCAGAACTGCGTACAGCACTGACCAGTAGCAAACTTTCCATTCATGAAAAGCAACAACGCCCCAATAAAGGGGCGTTGTCGTATTACTTACTGCAGAGCAGCTTAGTGAGCCTGTGGGTCAGGACGGATCTGGATCTTCACAGCCTTGCCGACAAAGCCCTTGCCGCCTTCGCTATGCCACACGAGATGCGTGCCATAGTTGGAGTACAGCGCACGGCCTTTCCAGCCACCGTTCGGATCATCAACGCGACCGTCCAAACCACGTTGGTAGAAGCCCATCGGGTACGGCACGCGCATGTAGGTCCACTCGCCGGTTTCCGGATTCAGTGCAATCAGGGAGTCGGAGTTGGAGCCGGTCAGGATCGGCGTATCTTTGCCGAGACCCATGATGTTCTGCACGTCCAGCCAGCCGAAATAGTGGAAGTCAGCCGGATAGTCCGAGCCTGCCATTTTCGGGCCGGGGGTCTGGTAGACGGTCCATGCA
>JAZKEH010000025.1:0-763 GCA_040387155.1 Pseudomonadota bacterium
TTCAGGACTGGCGATCAGCGCCAGTGCGTTTTTCTGCAGCGAGGGCTCAATCGCCTTCTGTTCATAGCCAGGCGCGATGTTGGTCTGCGCCGGCTCAATCCAAATCTGCAGAAAGTGCACCGGCGTTTCTTTCGAGTGGTTGAACTCGCTGTGCAGGATGCCGTTGCCGGCCGACATGCGCTGGATGTCACCGCGACGGATCACCGAGCCGGTGCCCGTGCTGTCCTTGTGCTCGAGTGCGCCGTCGATGACGTAGGACAGGATTTCCATGTTGCGGTGGCCGTGGGTATCAAAGCCGGCACCCGCCTGCACGCGGTCTTCATTGATTACGCGTAGCGGACCGAAGCCCATGTGGCGGGCGTCGTGGTAGTGGCCGAACGAAAAGCTGTGGCTGGAATTGAGCCAGCCGAAGTTGGCTTTGCCGCGGGCATTGGCAGGTCGGATCGTCATCATGGTTATGTCCTCCTCAGAACTGTTTTTCAGCATGTGCGCCATTGTTAATGGTTGCCTTAATCAGAACAATCCTCTAGTTTTTAGACACACTGTCGCCTATATGGCGACAATAGGAGGGTGCATGGACAAGCTGTCAGCGCTGGGCAGTTTCATCAAAGTGGTCGAGAAAGGCGGCTTCGCGGCGGCGGCACGTGAGCTGAGCGTGTCGCGCTCGCAGATCAATCGCCAGGTCATCAACCTGGAAGATGCGCTCGGCGTGCAGTTGCTGAACCGCACGACGCGCTCGGTAACGATGACGCCGGCCGGTGAA
>JAZKEH010000025.1:773-3568 GCA_040387155.1 Pseudomonadota bacterium
GCGAGATCAGGATCAATGCGCCGCAGTCGTTCGGTGTGCGCAAGCTCACACCGGCCCTGATGGAATTCCTCAAGCTGTATCCGAAGATATCGATCCAGTTGTCCTTGAACGACCAGTTCGTTGATCCACTGTCGGAAGGTATCGACGTGACGCTGCGCATTTCATCGCGACGGGAGACGCCATCGCTGATCGCGCATGAAATCATCGAGGCTCGCCGCGTTGTCTGCGCAGCGCCAGTGTTTCTCGCGCAGCATGGCACGCCGCAGCACCCGCGCGATCTCGCCAACCTGCCATGCCTGCACTACGGCAACCTGCCGACAGGTAACACGTGGCGATTCGAGAACGACGACGAAAGTTTCGACGTGCGTGTGAAAGGCTTTTTGTGCGCGAACAATGCAGATGTGCTGAACGAAGCTGCCGTTGCCGGCATGGGACTGGCGCTATTGCCGATATTCATCGCCAACGATGATCTGCGTGCGGATCGTTTGGTGCCGGTTTTGCAGGACTTCCACAGCCCTCGCGTCTATCTGTCGTTGGTGTATGCGCCGAGCCGCAACATGTCGTTGAAGGTGCGACTGTTTGTCAAATTCATCCAGGACTGGTTTGCATTGAGCGAGTTCTGAATTCGTCACAGCTTGTTGGTGATGCGACATTTGGCGACGACTTGATACACTTGTCTGCTTTAACGGAGCGCCCGCAATGGCAGTTGTGTTTTCCCGCAAGATAGACGGCGTGCGCTACGAAGTGCGCAATGCTGGCCGCAGCATGCGGCTGTATACCAATCGTGTTATGCACACGCAGTATCACCCCGAGTATCGACTTACCCGTGGCGTGTGGGACTTGCTCGCATTGCCTGCAGTGGCGTTGCCGCAAGTAAAGCGCGTGCTGTTGCTGGGTGTCGGCGGAGGTGCTGCCATTCACCTGCTGCGCCATTGGTGCCCGGGTGTACATGTCACCGGTGTGGAATTGAATCCGGTGCATCTGCAGCTGGCGCGACGCTTTTTTGGTTTGAAAGGATCTGATATCGAGCTGATCGAAGGTGACGCCCTCAAGTATGTAGAGCAATACAAAGGCAAACCCTTTGATATGGTCATCGAGGACCTGTTCGGCGGCGATGGCGCGCCTGATCGCTCCTTTGCTGCCGACCGCACCTGGTGCAACGCATTGGGACGGTTGGTATCAACGGATGGTGTGCTGGTGATCAACACGCTGTCCCGCAGCCAACTACGCGAAACCGCACTGGTGAGTGACCGCAGCGTTCGCAAACAGTGGGGCGCTGGTTTCTGTCTGACACTGCCTGCCTATGCCAACAATGTTGGCGTGTTCTATCGCCGGCCAATGACGGCTGCTGAGTTGCGGCGCGACATCCGCGCCGATGCGGTACGTTTGCGGCAGGAACGTGCGGGTCAATTGCGGTTTCAGATAGCGCCGATATAACCTGTAGCAACCAACACGTTGAAAATACCGGCAAGGGTATTCCTCCATGAGTGCAATCGACTGGAACAAGGAACTCAAACCCCTCATCAAGCAGTACAAGGGGCGTAAACATCCGCTCGACTACGGCAACCACTATCAACTGCTGGTGATGGTCGTGCTGTCTGCGCAGGATTCTGATCGCCACATCAACTCGCTGGCGCCGGCTTTGTTCGAGACTTTTCCCGATATGAAGACGTTGGCGAAAGCCGATGAACAGTCGTTGTTGCAGCATATTGCCAAGGTGCGTAATGCCGGCAACAAAGCAAAATGGCTGCTCAAGGTGGCGGCAGAGATAAAACAGGACAAGAATATTCCGGACACGCTCGAGGAACTGACAGCCTTGCCAGGCATCGGTCGTAAATCGGCCAATGTCATCCTGCGTGAAATGGGCAAGCCGGCCGAAGGCATCATGGTAGATCTGCATGTCGTACGGGTGGCACCGCGGCTGGGGATCGCTACCGGCGCTGATCCGAAGAAAATCGAAGCGCAGCTGATGGAAGTGCTGGATCAGAAGTTGTGGAGCGAGGCGGGGATGGCGCTGTCGTTTCTCGGGCGTGAAACTTGCCGCCCCACCAATCCGCAGCATGCAGAATGTGTCATGAAAGATGTCTGCGCTTATTGCAAAGACAATGGCAAGAAGACTGGCAAGAAGACTGGCAGGAAGACGGTCAAGAAGACGGCCAAAAAGAAAGCTAGTGCGTGATTGAGTAGATCACCGCATTGGTCCCCAGCCTGAACGCATCCGTCGACGGTTTCAGCGGCATCGAACCATCGCCATACCAATCCCAGAAATTCGCCAGGTCATTGTTGTGGCCTGCCATGATGGCGAGCCTGCCGGTTTTGTCATACAGACCGAAATAGGTGATGTCGCCACCCGGCACACTGTCGGCCATCGCCTGCAGATTATCGAGCGGGGTGTGTACTCGATAGACGACGTGATCGAGTGGCACTGGCGTGAAGTCAGTGCCGGGAAATGCGCGCAGCACCTGGGAACGCATCTGCGACCACTGCTCAGAGCCGTCAAAGTCATCCATCAGAATAAAACCGCCGCGGCCGATGAACTCGCGCAGGTTGATGACTTCCTGTTCCGTCAGTTCCATCTCGCCGGGTTCTGAAATGTAGGCGAACGGATAATCAAATACTTCGGGGCTACCCAACTCAACCAGACGGAAGGAGAACTCTTCCACATCAAGCGACGTCGCGCGGGCGAGAAATTCGTTGAGGTGACGATCGGACTGCGGATAGTTGTGCGACCAGCCCATGTGGCCGATGGCGCCAGTGGTGCCGAAGTGCCAGCGCGCCGCGATGAACTCGGTGGC
>JAZKEH010000026.1:0-3702 GCA_040387155.1 Pseudomonadota bacterium
ATCAGCACTGTGCGGCTTGATCATGCACTCAACGGCAATAACCGTTTGCAGGCGATGGTGCGTTATGCCGATTACGACCGCAGCACACGCATCACCGAACCGCTGTTGGTGGGCAGTCCGACGGCGACTACGCCGCTGGACACAGTGCGCGTCAATCGCAACGTATTCCGTGGCGAAAGCAACGAGCGTATTTTCCAGGGCCAGCTCAACCTGGTCACCAACTTCACGACCGGCGGCATTGATCATGCGCTGGTGACGGGGATTGAAGGCGCGCAGGAAAATTCATCGCCGGGTTTTGGTTTTGCGTTGGGGGTGCCAACGACACCAATTCTTGATCCGGTCGAGGAAGCATTCACCAGCACTGGCATTGCATGGCGTTTGCTGTCGGAATCGGAAGCCAACAGCCAGGCCATCTTTGCCCTCGATACGATGAAGTTCGGTGACAAGTGGCAGGTCGTTACCGGCATTCGCTGGGATCGCTTCGATGTGGATTACCAGGCGCAGCGCTATAACGACAACGGTACGTTCCGCAGCAATGAAAGCATCGAACGTACCGATATCAAGAAGAGCTACCGCGCTGCGCTGGTGTACAAGCCAGTCGAAGACGGCACGCTGTACCTGGGCTGGGGCACGTCGTTCAATCCATCGGCCGAAGGACTTTCTTTCGTCAATAGTGGACGCGCCCTGACCATCGCCGATTCGAAGCTTGATCCGGAAACCAACAAGAGCGTGGAAGCCGGCGTGAAGTGGGAACTGTATGACAACACGCTGAATGTCGATGCGGCGATATTCCACATCGTCAAGAGTAATGCCCGCGTGCCGGATCCGACTACACCGGGTTTCAATATCCTGGCAGGTGAGCAGACAGTCACCGGTGCATCATTCAATGCTGCTGGTCGTTTCAACGAGTATTTCTCCATCAGTGGTGGCTACACCTGGCTCGACAGCGAACAGGCGAAGACCACCCAGCTGACCGTATTGCCTGGCACACCACTCGCCAATGTTCCCGAGAACACGTTTTCCACGTGGCTGACCTACACACCGACGTCGTCACTGCAGCTCGGCATCGGCGGCCGCTATATGGATGAGCGTCTGGCGACAATCACGCAACCGGTCAAGGCAGTGCCTGACTATTGGGCGTTCGATGCGATGGCCAAGTATCAGGCGACTGAAAATCTGGGCATCAAACTCAACCTGACCAACTTCACCGACGAGTATTACTTCGATCAGCTGCATCCGTTCCATGTAGTACCGGGTCCGGGCTTTGGTGCGGTGTTCGCATTGAATCTCGACTATTGATCAAGCCTGCATAGGTGAACCCGCCTTAATGACGGATAATCTGCTGACAGCAACAGTGAACAGCAGGTAGCAGGGTGTTGATCAGTATTCCCGCCGTACTCGACGCGGCTCAATTGCAGGAATTCCGCCGTGAGCTTGAAGCGGTGGAATGGTCGGATGGTCGCGGCAGCGCGGGTTATCTTGCCCAGCAAGTGAAGCGCAACCAGCAATTGCCGGATGAGCATCCACTTGGCCGCAAACTCGGTGAAGTGGTGCTGCGCGCCTTGCAACGCAATTCGCGTTTCACGGCGGCGGCACTGCCCTTGAAGATACTGCCCCCGCTGTTCAATCGTTACGACATGAACCAGACCTATGGCCGCCATGTTGATGGCGCCATACGTCCTGTCAGCGGTACGCCGCATCGCATTCGTACCGATCTTTCAGCGACATTGTTCCTTTCAGATCCCGCCAGTTACGACGGCGGTGAACTGGTTATCGACGACACCTTTGGGCCACGCGAAGTGAAGCTGGCGGCTGGCGACATGGTGTTGTATCCCGGCACCAGTGTGCATCAGGTAAAGCCGGTCACACGCGGCCATCGCCTCGCCTCGTTCTTCTGGATACAGAGCATGGTGCGCGAAGACCAGAAGCGCGTGCTGTTGTATGAACTCGATTGTGCGATCCAGAAAGTGGCAGCTGCTGCCGGCTCGCAACCCTCGGCCAATGGTCCTGCCACTGAGCTGGCTGGCGTTTATCACAACCTGTTGCGGTTGTGGGCTGATGTGTAAAACAACAACACGCCTGGAGACAGCGGATGAATGACGATTTGATTGAACTGCAGACGCAGCTGGCCTTCCAGGAACACACAGTGGCCGAACTGAACCAGGTGCTGATCAACCAGCAGAAGCAGATGGATGTGCTGCGGGAGGAAGTACGCTTGCTGAAGGACAAGCTGGTGGGATTGGAAGATCGTGTTGAACAGGGCGTGGTGTCGGCATCGGAGCAACACGAAAGGCCACCGCATTACTGACCGGAATTTGCGAACCGTAGCGGCCTGTTGATTGGCTGCTGCGCATATTCGCAACAGCCAATCACCGGGTTCGTGTAGCGCTACTTCAGTGCAGTAACTTCTTCCGCCTGTAATCCCTTGCTGCCGGTGATCACGGCGAACTCCACTTTCTGTCCATCACGTAACGAACGTTGACCGACGATGGAGCGGAAGTGGACAAAAATTTCTTCGCCATTGGCGCGCGTAATAAAGCCGAAGCCCTTGCTGGCGTTGAACCACTTTACGCTGCCGGTTTCTTTCCTGCTGTCAGTCTTGCTATCCGTCTTGCCTGACTTTGAAATGCCTGCTGTGCTGCTGGACGTTGAACGGTTGGAGAGGTTGCGCTGAAAACTGCGGGCGTTGATCAACAGCGTTACAACGGAAGCCATTAATGCAACAGTGAATACCAGCAGCGGGGAGGGGAGGAGCTCGGTCAGCTTGAAAGGCTGGGTAGCCAATGCAAGCAAGAAGGCCGGACCAAGCACGGCCAGGGTGGGTTTAAGTGTCATGGAAGTTCCTGTTTTAATAATTATTCTAATTGTTGGTCGTCTGCCAGCAGTCGTGCTGCCGAAGGAATACAGACGTCGCCATACTAGCCAAGCCGTTTCTGAAAAACCACTGCCGCCGCAGGCAAACACATTTCCTGCTGTACAATCCGCCGCTTTCGTGAATCTGCCTTCGCCTTTCCATTCAAAACCAGGAGTCATTTATGGGTCGAGCCAGTGATATCAAAACCGGCATGGTGATCGACATCAACGGAATTCCCCACATCGTCAAACAGATCGAGGTGAAAAGCCCCTCGGCGCGCGGTGCGGCGACGCTGTACAAGATCCGCTACAACAACATGCAGAGCGGCCAGAAACTGGATGAAACCTACAAGGGCGACGATATCGTCAAGGAAGCCGACTGCGAGAAAGTGCCGGTGCAATACTCGTATCAGGACGGCGAAAACTGGGTATTCATGAACAGTGTCGATTTCAGCCAGTACGAAATTCCCAATGCCGACATGGAAGATTTCCAGAACTACATCACGGAAGGACTGGAAGGCATCATGGGTTTGATGATGGATGGCAAGCTGCTGACGTTGATCCTGCCACCGACAGTGGCGTTGGAAATCATCGAAACAGTGCCGGAAATGAAGGGTGCTTCCGCTACCAGCCGTACCAAGCCGGCGAAACTCAGCACAGGACTGGAAGTGCAGGTGCCCGAATATCTGGAGCAGGGTGAGCTGGTGAAGGTCAGTACGACGACTGGCAAGTACATGTCACGCGCCTGAGCATCCCGCTGCAGCTGACAATTATTTGCAGGAAAATTTTTGTCAGCTGCTGATTCTTACGGGCACGCCACGGCGCGCGCCTGCATCCCTACTGTTTCTC
>JAZKEH010000027.1:0-2955 GCA_040387155.1 Pseudomonadota bacterium
CGATACCGGTGTTGTCCGCGCTATTGGTCGAGCCCCTGTACACAGCGGCGTCGGCTGCCACTTGTCGTAACAAGCGCTGCTCGTCATCAAACTCGAACACCGTCACGCCGTAGAGCACACCGTAGGTTTCAACACTGTTGAAATGCAGGAACATGTTGCCGTCGCGCTCCCAGTGACCATAGCGCGACAAGCCTACACTTTGTCCACGCGCCTGCGACTTGTCGACCTCGGCACGCAGCTCAAGCCGGGGCGCCAGATATTCGCCCAACAGCAAGCCCAGCAGCATGACGATGACGGCAGGCTGCATGACAGCGCGCGTGATGCGCCAGCGTGAATAGCCCGCTGCCTGCATGCCGACCAGCTCGTTGGACGCAGCGAGCGAACCGAGCCCGGCGAGCGCACCAATCAAGGCAGTAGCGGGCAGCAACTCATAGAGATGGCGTGGTGTTGTGAACAGCACGAAGCGAAACGCAGCGACAGTGCCATAGCCACCTTCCGTTTCGCCCAGTTCATCAACCGCCGTAAACAGCAAATCAAGGCCGCCAAGCACCAGCAACACCAGCAGCATGGCGGCCAGTACCTGGCGTGCGATGTACCAGTCGAGTTTACCCACGGGCGGATAGCCTTGCCGGCCAACGACCGGTAAACAACAGGAAACCCAGAATCGCGAACACGATGTGCACCCACCACAACCCCGGCATCACCGGTAACTTCGCTTCGGCAAGCCAGTCACGACTCATCAGCAACAAACCGAGATACAGCATGTAAAGCAAAATGGCCGGCACCAGTTTGGCGAAGCGGCCCTGCCGCGGACTGACGCGACTGAGCGGCACTGCCAACAAAGCCAGCAGCGGCACCAGCAACACCAGTGACCAGCGCCACTGCAGTTCCGCCACCTGCGCAGGACCACCGGCTGTACTGAGCTCGGCGTTGGTCATGGTCTTTTCTTCAATGTCGGGCCTGATACCGAGGTTGCGTGGCGCCAGACCCAAACCCAGCTCGTCAAAGCGGGTGACCTCGTATTCCAGCCCGCTGTTCATGCCCGTCGCCAGCGTGCCGTCGCGAAACAACACGAACCGGCGACCGTCCTCCCCTTTGATGGGCACGGCAGACTCCGCCATGATGACCCGATTATTGACGCCGTCATGCAGGAAGACTGTCTGCATTTCGCCGTCGACCAGACTCTCGGCATAGGTCGTGCGATCGCCATTCGCCGTGTTCTGGAAAATACCCGGCACCAGCAGGTCGAATTCGCTGAGGTTCTGCTGCACGTCCAGCAGTTCGCTCACCTTGCGCGAACCCTGTGGCGCCAATTGCAGGCTCAGCAAGGCCACTGCGGCCGTTACCACTGAGGCAGCGAGTGAGGTGATGCCCAACAACTTCAGCGGGCTGAAACCGGTTGCGGCCAGCACCGTCATTTCACTGTCGGCATAGAGGCGCCCCAATGCCAACAGAATGCCCAGCAGCATGGCCAACGGCAGAATCAGTTGCAGGAAATCAGGCAGGCGATAGCTCAACACCAGCATCAGCACATTGGGGTCAAGTTCGCCCTGCGAGGCGTCGGCGAGATAGTTCAGCATGCGCCCAAGCACGACCACCACCAACAGAATCAGGGTAATTGCCAGCGTGGTCGACAATATCTGCCGAGAGAGGTAACGAGTGATGATCATGGCCGCCATTCTAGCGTAGAATTTTCACCATCTATCCAGTTCAGCCCATTCAAATCAGGACACACGCCCTCCATGAATTTCTCCGTAAAAATCGGCAATCCCCTTACGCTCCCCACCCCTGTGCTGATCCTGGCCGTATTCGATGACGGCTCGCTGCCGGAACTCACTGCAACAGTCGACAATGCCAGCGGTCGCGCCATCAGTCGCATCCTGAAGGCCGGCGACATCAAGGGAAAAATCGGCGATGTGCTGTTGTTGCAGAAGCTGGACGGCTGCAGGGCCCAACGCGTGCTGCTGATCGGCGCTGGCAAGCCGAAAGACATTGATGCCAAGAAGTATTCCATGCTGGTGCGCATCACTGGCAAGACACTGCAGAAATACCAGTTGGCAGACGCCATCATCACGCTGCCGGCGCTGGAAGTGAAAGACGCGAATGCCGAACGCAAAGCCGAGTTGCTGGCCCGCCTCATCATCGCCAATCAATACCAGTACACCACTACGAAACCAAAGATCAGCAAACTGTTCCAGCTCACCAACTTGACGGTACTGCTGGATTCCACCAAGGATCGCACCGCTGCCAATCGTGGTCTGGACACCGGCGCTGCCGTCGGTCGCGGCATGAACGTGGCGCGTGAACTCGGCAACCTGCCCGCCAATATCTGCACACCGACCTATCTCGGCAAGCAGGCTGTGCAGTTGGCGAAGAAGAACAGCAAGCAGTTGACGACACAGGTGCTGACTGAAGCGCAGATGAAACGTCTGGGCATGATGTCCTTGTTGTCTGTCGGCAATGGCAGTGTGGAACCTTCCGTCCTCATCGTCATGCAGTACAAGGGCGCACCTGCCACTGAAAAACCGCACATCGTTGTCGGCAAGGGCATCACGTTCGACACCGGTGGCACCAGCCTGAAACCAGGCGCAGGCATGGATGAAATGAAATTCGACATGTGCGGCGCTGCCAGCGTCATGGGCGTCATGAATGCCCTGTGCGAACTCAAGCCACGTATGAACGTCGTCGGTGTCATTGCCAGCGCCGAGAACATGCCGAGTGGCACTGCTACCAAACCGGGCGACGTTGTCACCAGCATGAGTGGCCAGACCATTGAAATTCTCAACACCGATGCCGAAGGCCGTCTGGTGCTGTGCGATGCGCTGACCTATATCGAACGTTTCAAACCCAAAACCGTGGTCGACATCGCGACATTGACCGGCGCCTGCATCACCGCACTCGGCTCTGTCGTCAGCGGCCTGATGGCCAATGACGACAAACTGGCGGATACGCTGT
>JAZKEH010000028.1:0-3577 GCA_040387155.1 Pseudomonadota bacterium
TCTGGGAACCTCGAAGGCCATGGATGGCCTGAGGGGTAGCGCCCCAGGGACGGGCCCGCAGCGGTCCCGGAAATCTGTCTGCGCCTTGCGCCTTACTCATGGCGTTGATAATTAGCGAGTGAGGCTTGGTGCAACCAGACAGCAAGGCCTGAACAATTGCGATCGATATTGGCAACAAAACGCGGATCGCCACTGGTGCCAGCCGTCAACGTCGCATGAAACTCCCGCGAACAATCGTAGAACCATCTGTCGATCAACAGCCGCGCCGCTTCCGCACACGCCATGCCCTCAACTGAATCAGCAGCATGGCCAGCACTGAACACACGCTCAGCTTCTCCGTAGGCGCTTGCCATCTCTTCTTTCAAACGCTGCCAATCCGCCTTCGTATACTTGCTGGTACGTTTGGCCGATTGCTTCCAGGCCTCGCTATTACCCCAGCGCTGTTCCGCTTCTTCTTGTATCGCCTCATCCATCTCCGGAAATACTTCGAACATGGCGGTATTGCTCAATTTATTACTCATCGTTGTCTCCTGTGCGCCGTCCTCTTTGCTGATGAGAGAGTCCAGCGTGTTGTCGATCAGAGCCAGCACAGCAGCAAGTTCGCTGGCGCGGGCCCTGAGCAGTTCACGTTGATGCAGCAGGGCGCCTTCGCGACTGAAATCCGGCGACGTCAGGATGTCCTTGATGTCGGCCAACGAAAATTCCAGCGTGCGATAAAAGCGGATCAGCTGCAGCTTTTGCAGGTCGCTGTCGGAGTAGTAGCGGTAGCCGGCATCGCTGCGCAAGGACGGCACCAGCAGGCCGATGGCATCGTAGTGATGCAGCGTGCGGATGCTGACTTTGGCAAGGGTGGCAACTTCACCGATCTGATACGACATAACGTACTCCGTTCACGACATGCAGGCGCAGTGTCAGGGGTTACGCAACGTGAGGGTCAAGCGTTTGTTGCAAGAAATTTCTTGATGGCGGCGAGATAAAGCGCGGGCTCGGTTGCCTGCACTTTCTGTCGCAGCGATTCCAGCGTGTCGTCGGCAGTGACGCTGACTTCTGACTGCAGAATGATCGGGCCTTCATCAATGCCGGCACTGACTGCGTGAACTGAAGCACCAGTCATCTGTTCTCCCGCTGCCAGTACGGCGCGATGTACATGGTCGCCATACATGCCCTTGCCCCCATGTTTCGGCAGCAGCGCCGGATGAATGTTCAGAATCCGGTCCGGAAAGGCAGCAAGCATGCGTGGACCAATCACCTTCATGTACCCGGAACAAACAACCAGCGTCGTGCCTGCCTGTTGCAACACACTGCTGATCGCTTCATCAGCATTGTCTTCGCCGCGATGGGTCTTGCTGCTGATGTGGCGCACCGGCATGTCGTTGTCGAGGCACCAGTGGAAGATGGCAGAGTCGCGATTGTTGGTGATGAGAATGCCGACATCGGCAGCAAGCTCGCCGCTGCGCATTGCGGCAATCAGGAATTTCGCCGATGAGCCGCCGTGCGAGGCAAGAAAGCTGATTACAGGTCTGGTCATCGTGGGGTCCCGACACTTGCCATGGGCTTTGCTACGCCGGCGGCACGCCAGGTGGTGAGACCGATGCCCAGCATGATCAAACCTGCACCGATCAACATCTTCAGCGTGACATTTTCAGCGAGGAACAGAAAACCCCACAGCATCGCAAATACCGGTGCCAGATAGGTGACGATGACAGTACGCGCAACGCCGACTGTAGCCAGCAGATGGAAGTAGATGATGAAGGCAAGACCTGTGCAAAGAATGCCCAGCACGGCAGCGCACAACCAACCGACCATGGGCACAGGCTCTGCAGGCCATTGCAGCAATGCAACGGGCATCAGGCATAACGTCGAGAACACCTGACAGCCGGCAGAGACAACCAGCGGCGGTACGCCTACCAGAAACTTGCGCGAGTAATTGCCGGTAAGGCCGTACAGGAAAGTAGCAGCCATGCCGGCGAGAACCGGTAACAGTGGGAAACTGGCAATGATGGTTTCGCGGTCGAGCACCATGACCAGCAAACCGACGAAGCTGAGGCCAATGCCCACCATGGCGGGCACCGTCAATTTCTCCTGCAACCACAGCCAGGCAATGATGGCGCTGAAGATGGGGGTGAAGGCATTGAGAATGGAAGCGAAGCCGGCCGACGTGTACTGCGTGCTGATCGACAGGAAGGTGAAGGGGAGGGCTGTGCTGATGAGGCCAACGATCAGCAGATGTTTCCAGTACTGGCGGAACACAGGCCAACTGCCGTGCAACAGCATGATCGGCACCAGCGTGCACGCGGCGATCAGTGAACGGGAAGCGGTAAGGGGGACCGGACCGAAGTACGCGACGGACAGGCGGATGAACAGAAAGGAACTACCCCAGATGGCGGCCAGCAGAACGAGCAGGAGCAAGGAGCGTGGTTTCAAGGTGGTCGATCACAGTTGTAGGGGGTAGTGCTTATGCTGAAACGGGTCGCTGACTCGATGGCATGCTGTCAATCACCAGCGCATAGGAGTTGTCGATCATGCGCTTGAGCTCGCCGTCGGGCACCGTGCCATCCAGTATAACGGTGTTCCAGTGCTTCTTGTTGAGGTGGTAGCCAGGTGTCACTGCCTTGAACAAATCACGCAACGCCAGCGCTTCACCCGGGTCGCATTTGAGGCTGACGCTCGTCACCCCTTTTTCCTTCGCCAGCAACGCAAAGATCTTGTGACGCACACGAAATACCGCGACTTCCGGGTCAAGCGGCTTGTCTTCGACCGCGTCAACCTGACCGAGTATGTGGGCGCGAACCTCTTGGTAATCCATGAAATGCTGCTCCTTAACTCCTTCTGTGGCCATGCTACCATGCCGGCTTTTTTTACCGGAGCAATTTTATGACCCATCCGTTGAACGGCGTTGAAGCCTTGGCCAGTTACGCAGTAGGCCGCCAGATTGGCGAGCAGTTGCAGGGCCAACCCTTTCCCGGCATGCAGATAGATGCTTTGCTGTTGGGCCTGGGTGATGTGTTGCGAGGCGAGCTTTCCCCCTATAAAGAAAACGAATTGCGCGGCGCGCTCGATGAACTCAACCGTCGCGTGCAGCGCATGCAGAAACAGCAAGCCAACGGCATGGCGGCCGCCGGCGAACAGTTCCTGAAACAGAATGCCACCCGATCGGAAGTAACAACGACTGCGAGCGGCTTGCAGTACGAAGTGTTACAAGTTGGTAACGGCAAGACACCGACGCGCAATTCAACCGTGCGTGTGCATTACCACGGTACCTTGATCGACGGCACGGTATTCGACAGTTCGGTACAGCGCGGGGAGACGATCGAGTTCCCCGTCAGCGGTGTCATCGCCGGTTGGACCGAGGCGTTGCAGCTGATGCAGGAAGGCGCGAAATGGAAACTCTACATTCCCCATGAACTCGGCTATGGCGCACGTGGTGCCGGCGGCGCAATCGGGCCATACAGCACGCTGATTTTTGAAGTGGAGTTGATTGCAGTCCTCTGATTGGAAATAAACGAATTACGCGCTGACACTGAGAGCCTGCAGCGGGGACAGGTTTCCGGGAACCTCGAAGGCCATGGATGGCCTG
>JAZKEH010000029.1:0-1207 GCA_040387155.1 Pseudomonadota bacterium
CCCCATTCGCGGGTGATGACCGGTGAGATGATCGACAGCGCGAGAATGTCATAACCGTCCAGCAGATTGATCAAGACGCCAAGGGCAACGATCAGCATCTGGTAGGGCCGCAGGGGCGTGGTTTCAATCTGGTGGTGGACTTGCTGCAGGGTCATGCGCTGCCTCTTTTTATGATTTTTGTTGTAGTTATTGTCGTTGTTGTTATTGGCGTTATTATTGTCTATAAGAACCCACAGTCCTGATAAAAACAATAAGCGCTGCATGTCTTCCCCAACTCCCCACCAGATCAAAACCACGATTCGCTACGTCGTCAAAGGCGAGCGTTCCATCTTCTATCCTGCTGATCGCGACAAGTCGTACTGGCCTGCCGACGATCATGAGATGACGCTGACCGATGCGCGTCCGTTGCAGGACCAGCTCAGCATTGCCCGTAATGGTTTTGCATTGATCAATCACCACACCGCGATGAAGAATTTTTTCGATACGGCGGAACTGGAGCGCGTGTTCTATCCGGAGATGATCGAACTGGCGAAGCAGCTTAACGGTGCCGTGCATGCGATTGCGTTCGGACCGGTGGCGCGCAGCGATGATCCGGACAGCAAGCAAGGTCGCCTGCCTGCCTTTGGTGCCCACGTGGATTACGGCCGTCGCACCATCGAAGAGATGGCGCGTCCGCTTCTTGGCGACAAGGCCGACTACTGGCTCAGCAAGCGCGTCGTGTTGATGAATTTCTGGCGGCCGATTACGACGGTATATCGCACGCCCCTGGCCTTGTGTGATGCGTCGAGTGTGCTGCTGTCTGATTTGCACGACAGCGAGATCCGCGGCGGTCTCGATGACCCCAACCGCGCGCCGCTGTACGGTTTCAATCTCAGCTATAACCCGCAGCATCGCTGGTACTACGTCAAGCAGATGCGCCCCGACGAAGTCTTTGCATTCAAGCTGTACGACTCCGACAGCACCCGCCCCCAGTTTACTGGCCACACCGCTTTTGCCGATCCGGAAACGCCGGACAATGCGCCGCCGCGCCAGAGCATGGAGATCCGCACGATTTCGTTTATTGAAGAGTAGCCCGCAAGACAGCAACAACTGTTATCAACAAACAGCCATAACAATAAAACACTCACTGTCTACAGAATAAGAAGAAGGGGAGAGTCATGAGCGAAGACAAGAAAGGCTTGTTCGGTTACGAGAACAGGCTGTTGCT
>JAZKEH010000029.1:1217-2910 GCA_040387155.1 Pseudomonadota bacterium
TAACCCGCAAGACAGCAACACTTTTTCACGCAATAGCCATAACAACAAAAACAACCCGCTACAAAACAAGAAGAAGGGGAAGCGCCATGAGCGATGACAACTCGGCTAGCAACAAGGGCTTGTTCGGTTACGAGAACAGGCTGTTGCTACTGTTGGGATTCACGTTTGGTATTGTGTTCTTCGAACGCAACGCGGTTGGCAACCTCGCCGCCTTCATCATTCCCGATCTCGGCATTAACCAGGCGCAACTCGGCATGCTCAACTCGGGCCTGTCGCTGGCCTGGGCAATTGCGGCGTACGGCATAGGCGCCTGGTCCGACCGCAGTGGTGTGCGCAAACCGTTCCTGATTGTCTCCGTCATCATCTTTTCGTTGTGTTCGTTGCTGTCCGGTCTTGCCGGCTCCTTCATGATGCTGCTGTTGTCGCGCATCCTGATGGGCGCCGCCGAAGGACCCTTCCTGCCGATCTGCTTCTCGATCATGAACGTGGAATCGTCACCGAAGCGCCGCGGCGTCAACGCCGGCCTGATGCAGAACTTCTTTGCCTCACTGCTCGGCACCACGATAGCGCCACTGGTGCTGCCGTGGCTGGCGACCGAGTACGGCTGGCGCATGGCGTTCTTCCTCAGCGCCATCCCCGGTATTATCTGCGCCGCGCTGATCTGGAAAATGGTGCGCGAACCAGCCGCTGTTGAGGCAGTGGCAGAAGTGCCTGCCGCCGAGAAACCCGGCATGCTGTCGATGCTGAAGCAGCGCAACATCCTCGTTTGCTGCGGCATCTCCATCTTCATGATTTCATGGTACCTCGTCGGCATCATCTTTCTGCCCGTGTACTTCATTGTCATGAGGGGTATGACACCGGAAGTGGCAGGGCAGGTGGTCGCGCCAATGGGTATCGCCACGATGATCTGCGGCTTCATCGTGCCGCTGATCTCCGACCGCATCGGTCGCAAGCCGGCGATGATTGTCTTCACGTTCATCGGCCTCATCACGCCCATCGCCGCGCTGCATTTCAACGGTCCGCTGTGGATGCTAAGCGCGTTGTTGTTGCTTGGCTGGACTGCCTCAGGCTCGTTCGCTGTGTTCATGGGCGTGATTCCATCGGAAACAGTGCCAAGAGCACTCGCCGCTTCTTCAATGGGCCTGGTCGTCGGTGCCGGTGAAATTGTCGGCGGCGTCTTGTCGCCTACCATCTCCGGTTGGCTGGCGGATCAAACCTCACTGATCGCCCACATGGTCGTCATGATGGTGTGCGCGTTCATCGGCGGCATCCTCAGCCTGTTCCTGCAGGAAACCGCGCCCGCGAAGAAAGCCAACATTACTGCCTGATCGTATTTTGATTTGATTGGAGACAACCCATGACTACGCCTGAACAGAACGAACAACTTGTCCGTACCTTCTTCGAAGTGCTCAGCACCGGCCATCTCGAGAACATCCGCAAGACTTTGCACCCCGATGCGAGTTGGACGCCAATGGTGAAAAACGTGCCTGGCGCTGGTGTGCATGCGCCACGCGATGTCATCGTTGATGAGTTTCTGGCGCCTGTGCGCGGCATCTTTGAAGATGGCGATCCGAAGACTACGGTCGACAACATATTCGCCAAGGGCAATGTGGTGTGTGTTGAGAGTCGGGGGCAGGGCAAGTTGCGTAATGGCAACATGTATAACAATCAGTATTGCTGGGTTATTGAAGTG
>JAZKEH010000030.1:0-2476 GCA_040387155.1 Pseudomonadota bacterium
ATGTTGACGTCATCGAACGCCAGCAGCTCGCCAATACTCATCTGTTCAACCGGATCGTCCTCAATCACCAGCAACTCGCGCACGCGCACCGCAGCAAATTCCTTGATGCGCTGCATGGCCTGGTTCAGGCCGTCGGTAGTGGCGGGTTTGTTCATGAAGGCGAAGGCACCGCGTTCCAGACTGTACTGACGTTCCTCCTCGACTGTCAGGATCTGGACCGGGATGTGGCGGGTGGCGGGATTCTGCTTGAGCTGGCTCAGCACGGTCCAACCGAGCATGTCCGGCAGGAACACATCGAGCGAAATGGCTGTCGGATTGTGCATGCGGGCAAGCGCCAGCGCTTCTGCGCCCGTTCTGGCGAGAATGGTCTTGAAGCCGTTGTCGCGGCCGAGATTCAACAAGACCTTGCCGTAGTGTGGATCATCTTCGACGATCAACAACACGCGGTCGTCAGGGCTCAGATAGTCACGATCATCGGTCACCTCTTCAGCACGGGCTGCCGGCAGTGCCATCGGCTGGAACGGCGCATTGGCTGCTTTGGCGCCACTGGCAAGGTTCTGCTGCGGCGTGCGGTAGGCCGACCCAACGAAGGCAAGTGGCAGGTACAACGTGAACACACTGCCCTGACCGGCCACGCTGGTCAGTTTCAGCTCACCACCCAGCAAGTGCGCCAGTTCGCGACTGATGGCAAGACCCAGACCGGTACCACCGTACTTGCGGGAGGTGCCGGCATCGGCCTGCTGGAAAGCTTCGAAAATGATTTTCTGTTTTTCCGGCGCAATACCGATACCGGTATCCGTTACCGCAAAGGCCACAACCGCTGGCACCTGGCTGAGAATCGGATGATCGGGACTCCAGCCCGACGTTGCGTGTTCCACATCGAGCCGCACGCTGCCTTGTGCGGTGAACTTGAACGCGTTCGACAACAGGTTCTTCAGAATCTGCAGCAAACGTTTTGGATCAGTGGTGATGTGACGACCGAGCGCTGGCGTGACGTCAGCCCTGAACAGCAGGTTGCGGGCTTCGGCCTCGTGACGGAAGTTACGTTCAACGGTTTCGCGCAGATGCGTGAACAACAGGTCTTCGGCATCGACAGTAACGGTACCGGATTCGATTTTCGACAAGTCGAGAATGTCGCTGATGAGGTTCAGCAAGTCGGTGCCGGCGCCGTGAATGGTCTTGGCGAATTCGACCTGCTTCGCCGACAGGTTGGAGTCGGCGTTCTCGCTGAGCTGCTGACCGAGAATCAGAATGCTGTTCAGCGGCGTACGCAACTCGTGCGACATGTTGGCAAGGAATTCCGACTTGTAGCGCGAGGTAAGTGCCAGCTCGGTGGCCTTCTCCTCGAGTGCGCGACGCGCCAACTCGATCTCTTCGTTCTTGCGTTCCACCTCGGCGTTCTGTTCGGCCAACAGGCGGGCCTTGTTCGCCAGCTCTTCGTTGGTTTGCTGCAACTCTTTCTGCTGCGTCTGCAATTCGCCAGCGAGCTGCTGCGACTGCGTCAACAGACCTTCGGTACGCATCGTGGCTTCGATGGTGTTCAGTACCACCCCGATGCTGCCTGGCAACTGTTCAAGGAACGCCAGATGGGATTCAGTGAAATTGTTGATGGTTGCGAGTTCGAGTACGGCCTTTACCTGACCTTCGTACAGTACTGGCAGTGCAATGATGTTGCGCACCTTCGCTTTCAGCAGACCGCTCTGGATCTGCACAGCGTCGGGGGGAATGTCGTTCAACAGGATACGGCGACCGTCCGCCGCACACTGGCCGGCCAGACCTTCACGCAGTGCATAGCGGCGTATATGGTCGCCACCTGCATAAGCCGCCAACTGGCGCAGGCCCTCGCTGTTTTCTTCCTTCTCGACAA
Organism: Pseudomonadota bacterium; assembly: GCA_040387155.1. GTDB lineage: Bacteria > Pseudomonadota > Gammaproteobacteria > Pseudomonadales > Pseudohongiellaceae > CAILUG01. Next base: position 1,868 of record JAZKEH010000030.1, read on the forward strand.
CGTACAGAACACCCTGTTGGGCATTCACCAGTGGCGCCAATTCTTCCAGCAGCATCTCGCCCACAGTGACCAGGTCGCGTTGACCCTGCATCATGCGGCTGAACTTCGCGAGGTTGGTTTTCAGCCAGTCCTGCTCGGTATTACGCTCCGTGGTGGCGCGCAAGTTACCGATCATGGCGTTCAGGTTTTCCTTCAGTTCCGACACCTCACCGCGGGCTTCAACCTGAATCGAACGCGTCAAGTCACCCTTCGTTACGGCCGTCGCCACTTCGGCGATGGCGCGTACCTGCGTCGTCAAGTTGGCGGCGAGCAAGTTTACGTTGGCCGTCAAATCCTTCCAGGTACCGGCAGCACCCGGTACGTTGGCCTGGCCACCGAGTCGGCCTTCCACACCCACTTCGCGCGCCACCGAGGTTACCTGATCGGCGAACGTTGCCAGCGTGGTGGTCATACTGTTGATCGTGTCAGCGAGCGCGGCGACTTCACTGCTCGCGGCCGAAACGACGAGTATGCCCAGTTGGCCGAGACCCGGCGTGTCGCGCAGCATCCGGCACAACGTCAGGCCGTCCACCCGTGGCATCATGACATCCAGCACTGCGATGTCAAAAC
>JAZKEH010000031.1:0-3594 GCA_040387155.1 Pseudomonadota bacterium
CACGATGATCTGGCCTTCCATGCGCGACCGCGCTGGAATCTGGAAACACTGCCGCCGCTCTGAAAACCGGAACGGCGGACATCTAACAACCAGACGAGTACCACAGGAGTTGCATGGACATCGTTTACGTAAGAGGCCTTGAGGTCAAAACCGTCATTGGCGTGTATGACTGGGAACGTGAAATCAAACAGCCAGTCAGCGTTGATCTCGACATGGCCTGCGATATCGACAAGGCCGCCGAAACTGATGAACACAAATATGTGCTCGACTACAAGATCGTGTGTGTACGCGTCACCGAGTTCATCGAGAAAAGTGATCTCAAACTGCTGGAAGCGATGGCTGAAGAGATCGCCTCGCTGATCCGCAAGGAATTCCATGTGCCATGGGTGCGAGTACGCGTAGGCAAGCCGGCTGCCATCACCGGTGCCAAAGAAGTGGGTGTGCTGATTGAACGTGGCACGAGGCCGGCAGGAGTCGCGCTCTAGTGACTTGGGTCACGCTCAGTATCGGCAGCAACCAGGCAGCGCGCGAAAATTTCGCCTCCTGCCTGGATATGTTGTTGCTGCAGTTTCGTGACCTTGCCTTGTCGTCGGTGTACGAAAGTACCTCGGATGACAACTGCGGTCGCTGCTACCTCAACATGGCGGTAGGGTTTGAAACTGACTTGCCGCTCACTGAACTGGCAACGCTTCTCAAGAAGATTGAAGACAAGCATGGGCGCGCCCGCCCCCCAGCGCCCTGTGATGATGTGACGCTCGATATCGATCTGCTGACTTATGGCGACAAGAGCGGCACCTTCAACGGTGTTGTGGTGCCGCATCCGGACATCGTATTGAAAGCCTATGTGCTATGGCCGCTGAGCCAGGTCGCTGGCAAGCGCAAGCATCCGGTGCTGAAGCAATCCTTTGCCGAGCTTTATTCAACGCACAAGGATCAGTTGGACAAATCACAGCGCATCAAGCCGGTGGCGTTCGAGTGGCACGGCAGGATCCTGTCAGCGCCATAACGAGCAAACTCACCGGCGTTGTGGCATTCACCGCTACAGCTTGACGTGAAACGCATCAATGGCAACCCACGGCGTATCGCCAGCGCTTTCGCCGGTCGCTTCAATCCGCAGCACGTGATTGCCTGGGGCGAGACCATCAACGCGATAGTGCTCCCGCTGAGGCAGGCGTTCATCCGTGGTTTTGTAGACGCGATCATTTACCACTACACCGTCCACCAGCACGCGGGCAACACCGGTGCTGCAGGGACACTGATAACTGATCCATGCAATTGAGGTGCCGGTAAAGTTCACGTTGGTAGCGGCACCCGCGCTGCGGGCTGCCACGTGTTTGCCTGCGCTGACGACTGGATCACTGAAGTAATTCCACTCTCCTTCAAAGGTAACGGCTGAAGAGTACTCTTCCAGCACTGTTGTGCCAGGCACAAAGACGTCGAAAGCATCGACGATGACATAGGTGTCGTCACCGTAAGGGTGGCGATCGCTTGTTACTTCGATGGTGAGAACGTGCGGGGCATTGGTCAGATTGTTGATGCGGTAGATTGTCTGCTGCGGCCTCCTTGTGGTGTCGACACTGGTCGATGTGCCATGCAGCTGTCCATCCAGCAGTACGCGCGCAATACCGGCGGCACACGGACAACCGTAGCTGACCCATGCAATGCTGGTACCGGTAAAGTTGATGGTTAGTTTTGCGCCAGGAGTTTTCGAGGCGACGACGCTGCCGCCGCTCAGGAGTGAATTCTGCATGATCTCCCAGCTGGAATCGTAGGTTACTGAAGGCTGGAATTCTTCGTGCCGTACGAAGTCGGCAGCAGCGGGAAATGAAAAGGTCGTCAGGAAAGCGATCAGTGATAACACTACGATACGGCTCATGGGTCTTCCTCGGCGGCAAAAGTATTGGGTTGAAAAGTGGTGGACTGTAAAGCCAGCGAAGCATCGGGGCGGATGGTGTACTCAACAAGGGAACGACACCTTGATGGCGCGGGGGAAGATGCCGCAGGCAGCGAAAGAACATAACCGCAGACACATAACGGTTGTTGCACGGAATGGTCTCAATCAGTGGCAATCAAGCGCCCCGGCAGGTATCGTCGAAACCTGTTTCGCTAGTGAAAACCTAAGGACTATCGTCCATGTGCCGGTTCAAAGAAGGTGCTGAGGTTGCTGGATATTGAAAAGACACTGGGGTGTCAGTCGAACGTGGAGACTCATGACAAACACCGTTGCGCTGCCTTCACTTGAGCACGACTGCAATTCCTGCAGCGGACTCTGTTGTGTCGTGCTTCCCTTCGATGCCGAGCAGGGCTTTGGTTTCGACAAGCCGGCCCAGACTGCTTGCAGTCATCTGCGCGATGACTTTTTGTGTGGCATTCATGAAGCGCTTGAACCGCAGGGCTTTCGCGGCTGCATCCACTTCACTTGTCACGGTGCTGGCCAGCGCGTGACGCGATTATTTGGCGAAACCAATTGGCGAAGCATGCCAGAGAGCGCTGGCGAAATTTTCAACATGTTCAAGCGCCTGCAGAAGCTGCACGAATTGCAGTTCCTGTTGCACACTGCTTGCTCAAAGCTCGACAACAATGACTGGCAACGGAGACTCACTGCCCAACAGCACGCTCTGGAAGCGCTCTGTCAGCAGGCAGAGCAACAAAACGCCGTTGATCTGGAATTGGCGACTGAACAAACAATGACGCTGTTACGGCAGCTTGCCACCGAACCTGCCATCGTTGCGTTGCGCAACCGGCATAACCCCTGAGGATCCTATGGAAATCAAAGTACTGGCCACCGTCTTCATGACCGTGTTTCTGGCAGAGCTGGGTGACAAGACCCAGCTCGCCACAATGTTGTTTGCTGCTGATCGTGATGTCAGCAAATGGACGGTCTTCGCCGGTGCTTCACTGGCCCTGGTGGCTACGTCGGCGCTGGGTGTGTTGGCTGGCGGCGCGCTGGCTAATCTCATCAGTCCGCGCAATCTGCAATTGTTGGCCGGCGCCGGCTTTGTCGGCATTGGCATATGGACTGTCTACAAAGCGCTTTGACGATATTACGGGTTCCACTCGGCTTGGAAGTGAGTGGGCTCTGGTGTAAAACTGAACCATCATTCCCGCTACTGCAGGTGCTCCCATGGCATACAAATCACTTCCGCTCGCCTTGGCTCTTGGCTGTGTGCTGACTGCCTGCAGTGACAACAGCCCGACTCCTTCCACCGACACTGCGGCTACCGCTGCCCCACCGGATGCTGTAATGCCCACCGAAAACCCTTTTTTCAATGCCAGCACGTTGCCGCTGCACTATCCGCCGTTTGACCAGATTAATGATGAGCACTATCTGCCAGCCTTCGAACGTGGCATGACTGAACAGCTGGCAGAGATTGACGAAATCACGTCGCAAACTGCTGAACCCAACTTCGCCAACACGATAGTGCCGCTTGAAGTCTCAGGCCAGTTGCTGAATCGTGCAGCACTGGTGTTCTTCGCGATGAGTTCTGCTCACACCAACGAGCAGATCCAGGCAATCGAAACAGAAATTTCGCCGAAGCTGTCGGCGCACAGCGACAACATCCTGCTCAATGAGAAGTTATTCGCTCGCATCAA
>JAZKEH010000032.1:0-10377 GCA_040387155.1 Pseudomonadota bacterium
CGAATGCCGGGGGCGAAAATTCGGAAGGAAGGCACTCCCCGGCCGGCCTTGCTCAGAAGCCAAAAAACAAGATCACGACAAAACGAACTTCAACCCGATAATCATCAGGATCACCGCAAGGAAGGGACGCAACCACTGCTCAGGAATTTTTGCACTCAAGTGGCTACCTACCCAGATGCCCGGCAACGAACCGATCAGCAAGCTGCCCAACAGCACGAAATTCACATTGCCCAATAACCAATGCCCCATGCCGGCGATCGCCGTCAGTGGAATGGCATGTGCCAGATCGGTGCCAACAATTTTCAGCGTGCTGGAGCGCGGGTAGAGGAACAACAGCGCGACAGTGCCGAGTGCACCAGCGCCGACTGAAGACAGCGTGACAAGAATGCCCAACACGGCGCCGATCAGAATAGTGACGGGGATTTCACCGCCATGCTGGAAACGTGCAGCACTCTTCATGCTCGCTTCATGATCATTTGCATTGACGCGGCCCCGCAGCAACACAGCGCGGATCAGCAGGGCGCTGGAGGTAAGGATCAGCGCCAGCCCCAGCGACCACGAAATGGCGCCGGTCACTTCAGTGCCGACTGACATCAGATAACGGATCGTCAGCAAGGTCGCGATGGCCATCGGCAAGCTGCCAAGCGCCAGCAATCCCACCACGCGCCAATCAACACTCTGGTGTTTGCCATGGTGCACGACTACGCCACCGGTTTTGGTGATGGCGGCATACAACAGGTCAGTGCCCACGGCTACGGCAGGTTGAAAGCCGAACATGAATACCAGCAACGGCGTCATCAGCGATCCGCCACCGACGCCGGTAATGCCGACCAGCACGCCAACGGCAAAACCGGAAATTGAATACATCAAGTCCATGGGGACCTCCTTGGAGGGAGGCGCACTATAGCAGCGGGGTATTTGATGAATTAGTGATATATTGGCATATCAATATGCGATTTTGAGATATAGAAAGACGAGAGGTCCGATGAAACTGCAGCAACTGCAATACCTCGGTGAAATAGTGCGGCAGGGACTCAGCATCTCGCAGGCGGCCACCAGCCTGCATACTTCACAGTCGGGCGTCAGTCGCCAGATTGCGCTGCTTGAACGCGAACTGGGGCTGCAGATTTTCGAGCGCAACGGCAAACGCCTGGTGGGACTCACCGCACCCGGCCAGAAGATCGTGCTGCAAACGGAGAAGGTGCTGCGTGAACTCGACAACCTTAAACGCACGGGCGAAGAGTTCAATCAGCAGGATCGGGGTACGTTGACGATTGCGACCACGCATACGCAGGCGCGCTACTTCTTGCCGGCCATTGTCAAAGCCTTCAGCGAAGACTGGCCCAATGTGCAGCTGTCCATTCATCAGGGCAATCCGACCCAGGTGGCGGAGCAGGTTGCCAACGGCAGTGCGGATATTGGGATTGCTACCGAGGCTATCAGCAAGATGCCAGGTCTGGTGACGCTGCCGTGTTACGAGTGGAATCGCTGCATCGTGGTGCCGAAGCGGCATCCGTTATTGAAGGAAAAGAAGTTGAGCCTGCAGAAGCTGGCCAGCTATCCGCTGATTACCTATGACTTTGCGTTTGCCGGTGGCTCAATGGTGCTGCAGCAGTTCGAGCAAGCGGGCTTGCGTCCCAACATCGTGCTGACGGCAATTGATGCGGATGTCATCAAGACGTATGTGAAGCTGGGCCTTGGTATCGGCCTTGTCGCTACGATGGCCTACGATGAAAAGCGTGATGAGGGACTGGCGATGATCGATGCCAGCGGGTTGTTTCCCGCCAGCACGACCTATGTTGGACTGCGACGCAACGTGTTTACTCGCAAGTATCTCACCGACTTCATCGAGCGGCTGATACCACGTCAAACACGTCGCGCCTTGCAGGCAGAATTACAGAAGCCAGAAGTGCTTCGGTAAAAAGTAGACCTTACCAGCCGGCGCCGCCGCGCGGCGGACTGTAGACGGCACCATCCCAAACCGCGGGCGCAGAATCCGGCACGTTGAACAGCACGGCATGCACTTCGCGGATCAGTCCTTGTTGCACGGCGAAGAACTCACCGACTACGCGGCTGTTGGACGTGGCAACACTCTGGCTCTCCATGCCGTCCTTCAAGCCGAAGCGCACCATCGACAACACGATGCCACGTTCTTCATCAACCACCGGGTAGCGGCGGTCCCACAGATTGCGACCGATGAAACGGCCGGCATTGAAGCCGCTGGCCGCAGTGACGAAGTTGCCATCGCGCACCATGCCGGTCGTTTGCAGACCGTTCTCGAAACGGGAAGTGTCAGACATCAGATCTGCGGGGTGATAGGCCGGTGTGCCGTTGGTCTGGAAGGCGCGCCAGTAACTTTCGGCAGCGGCAATCAGACGATAGTAAGAATCACGCTCGGCTTCTGGTATCGACAATGTCAGTGCAGGTGACAAGGGTTTTGCCAGCAGCATTTCCGGTCCCCACAAACGATCTGATTCACCCTGATTGGTTTTGACCGTTTCGATTTCAGTAATGGCGCCATTCGTTACCTTGAGACGCACGATCAGCATGGTCAGCGTGCCATCAGCATTCTTGAGAACCGCTTCGGTACCGGTGTCGCCCAGGCGAATGTTGGCGATGTCCCAGCGATAAGGCACGGTGTCGGCGCTGTCCCAGAACGTGCCTTTCAGATCAGTCAGTTGGCCGTTGGCCGAGATCTTTACATTCTCTGCCAGCGGTACGCCGGTGGTGGTGTTGCTGGTGAGTCCCTTGAACCACATGTCGACATAGCCGGTAAGGCAGGCCCGATCGCAGCCGATTTGTGCTTGAGCAGTGTTGGCAGCCAGCAGGGCCAGCAAGCCGGTTCCGATAATGTTTGCGGTGATTTTTTTGATGGTTGTCATGTCCGTTTCCCCTCAGTTGTTGAGTGGCCGGAGTATAGCAGCAGCCACCGTTCATCTGTTCAAATGTGGCCACAACAACAAGGAGCGCATCCGTGTCGTCAGTGATGATTGCAGTCGAGGGGTTCAGCAAGCACTACGGCACTTTTGCTGCCGTGCGGGATCTGAGCTTCAGCGTGCGCGCCGGCGAAGTGCTGGGATTGGTCGGTCCCAATGGCGCTGGCAAGACGACGACGCTGCGCTGTCTCACCGGTGTCATTCCCGCCACTGCCGGCTCACTGCAGGTGGCTGGCATCAACATCGCCGACGATCCGGTTGCCGCCAAGCGCCAATTGGCCTTTTTTCCTGATGAGCCACGCCTGTTCGAACACCTGACCGTGCGGCAGCATCTCAATTTCAGCGCGCGTATCTACCAGGTGCAGCAATACGAGGCACGGGCAGAACAGTTGCTGGCCGAACTTGAGCTCACTGACAAGATTGATCAACTGCCGTCTGAACTGTCGCGCGGCATGAAGCAGAAACTTGTCATCGCCTGCGGGTTGCTGCATTCACCGAAGGTCATGTTCTTTGACGAGCCACTGACCGGGCTCGATCCCCTCGGCATCCGCCGCATGAAGCAGACGATCAAGCGGCTCGCGCAACAGGAAGGTGCTGCCATCATACTCAGTTCGCATCTGATGGGGCTGCTGGAAGAAGTGTGCAGTCACGTGTTGATCATGAAGAAGGGTGAACGCGTGGCGTTGGGCACCCTGACGGAAGTGGTGCGGCAGTTCAGCGGCGGTGATGACGCTGTCGATCTGGAAGAAGTGTTCGTGCGCGCCACTGGCGAGAGCGGGGAATAGTCCATGCTCTCGCCGTCGCAGCAAGGTTCTGTGCTTCCGGTACTGCGAGCGCTCATTTATTTGCGCGGCATGATGCTGCGCAATCTGCTGCTCAGTTATCTGCGTCGTCTGCGCCAGCCGCGCTACCTGCTCGGTTCTGCAGTGGCGCTGGCCTATATCTGGTTCGCGTTTATCCAGCGGGCAGAGCGGTCTGACCGTGGCGGATTCATGCCGATACCGGCCGATGCAATGGAGATGGTGCTGGCTTGTTTGCTGATTGGATTGATTCTCGCCATCTGGTTGCGTCCCGATGCAAAGCCGGGCCTGGGTTTCACCGAAGCTGAAACGGCCTTCCTGTTTCCGGCTCCCTTCAGTCGGCGTCAGCTCATCCACTACAAATTGCTGTCAGGGCTGGGCGCCAGTTTCCTGGCAGCGTTGTTTCTGACGCTGTTGATGGCAAGAACCCTGGACGGCTGGAGCGATGTTGTGACGAGGGTTGCGACCTGGTGGGCGCTCAACGCCAATGTCATGTTGCATACCGTTGCAGTAGCGCTGGTGCTGAATCGATTCAGTGGCTACGGCGTGAGTCTCGTGGTGCGACGCAGCGTGATCACGCTGTTGTGTGTGCTGTATGTGGGTGGCCTGGTTTATCTGGTGACACACGAGCAGTTTGATCTGCTGCGACAACTGCTGACGCCGTTCCGTGCGCTGGTGCGTCCGTTTGTCGCCGGCGGTGCTGAGTACGCCGGCTCGCTGTCGTTGCTGTTCGTGGTGTTTGCGCTGCAATATTTCTGGGTATTGCGACTGGAAACCCCGTTTGAGGAAGCATCAATAGCGCTCGCTGCGCGTCATGCCGAGCTGGTTGCGAAGATGCGCGGAGGCAAGGCATTTGCCCTGCAAAAACCGAAGGCGCGGCGTGAGCCTTTCCGCTTGCGCAACTGGATGCCAGTCGAATTCGTGCTGTTGTGGAAGCGCTTGTTGGCGTTGCCGGCGTGGCTCAATGGCAGGACCTTTGTTGCGCTGTTCGCAATCATCGTAATCGGCATGCAGTGGTTGCAGCAGGCTGGCTTTGACAAGGCGGCAGGTGTGATTGCGGTCATCGCGCTGGCCATCGCGGCTTATCTGCAATTCCTTGTATCAATGATTGTTCGCTTTGACCTGGCCCAGGTGGACCAGATGAAGGCCTGGCCAGTGCCTGGCTGGCGCATTGTGCTTGGCACCTTTTTGTCGCCGATGGTCATCATGACGGGCATTGCCTGGTTGTTGATACTCGCGGCGGCTTTGGGAATGCCGGTGGAGACGGAGCGATTGCCGTGGCTGACGTCGCCACTGAAGCTGGCGTTGGCTGTCAGCTTTGCGCTGCTGTCACCTGCGATCACGGCATTGCAATTGATAGGTCCCAATGCCATCGGCCTTTTTTTCCCGGGTTTTGCGCAGACATCCCGTCCCGGTCAGCGTGGCTTCGATGTGGCAGGCATGCGCATGGTGTTGATGGCGGGTCAGTTGCTGTTATTGATGCTGATGCTGATTCCGCCGTTGCTTGTCGCCGGACTGGGATTCTTCTTCAGTCGTTGGTTTACTGATTTCACGGGTGGAATGGTTACGGCATCGGCATGTGCCTGCGTTGTGCTGTTGCTGGAGGCGCTCTACGGAGTCCATCTGCTCGGCGAGCGTTTCGAACGATTGGATGTGGCGGGTGAGTTGCGGCAGTAAGAATCAAATGGATCGCGGGATCAGTGTGGTAATCAGGGAGTCATGAATGTTCAGAGCATTGTCGTTGGCCAGCGCACTGGCCAGTAGTTTGTTGGTGGCGCTGCCGGCAGTAGTTACAGCGCAGAGTTGTCTGGATGCATCCACCTTTGTATCGATTGCTGACGGAGGCACGTTGCGTGGTGGCCCGTCGCGTGATGGTGGGCAGAGTTATGTGTCCACGGTGACGCCGGGTGATAACGTCGACGTCTATGTCGAGCTGGATACCTTGCCGCAACATATTGGCAAGCGGGCAGACATCTACGCGCTGGTCACCAGCGGTCTGGCGTCGGCGACTGCCACCGGTCGTCTCAGCGTACCCCGCCAGAATTTCACAATCGACGCGGAGGGACGTGTGCAACCGGCGACGGGAAGCGACACCTTGCAGCCACTGGCCACCAGTGTCGTACTGCAACAGCAACAGCGCTGGAAGCTCTACAGCGGCAAGCTCAATCGTGAAGATGGCTTCAGTGTGCAATTGCTGTACTGCGTTGGCGCGGCGGCAGTCATGTCGAACCGGCTTGCTTTCGCTGCGGACTACACGGCAGCCCAGAGTCTGCAGGTGGATTTTCCGCCGTTGGGCGCTTTCTCCTTCAGCGGCAAGACACTGAATTTTCGCGGCGGCGTTGATTCGAGCGTTCCGTATGGCCATGCCGTCGTTGAAGTGACCAGTGCAGGATTGCCTACGTTCACCGCACAGGTTCTGCCGGGTGGACGCTGGAACCTCACGGATGTGCCAGTGGCCTCGGCAATGACGCTGACATTGAAAGTGCACGGACAGGTGGTGGACGCGAAGACCTACCGCATTGAGCGAGATCCGGTCTGGAGCAACGTGGAGGGTTTTGCGCTCGACACTGCTGCGCGCACTGCCTACATCGCTGATCCTGCACGCCGGCAGATCTTCAGCGTGAACCTCGATACCGGCAACAGAACCGTGATGGTCGGCACGGAAAATCTTGTTGCCCGTTGGTCAGGGTTTTCGGTAGATATCGAACTGACAGACACTGGCAAGCTGTTCACGGTATCCAAGGGCAATGTGCTGGGAGAAATGCAGGCGAATGTGCCGAACTCCTTCGTGTCGCACTTTATTACCTCACGCGGCATTGCGGGCGGTTTGCTGTCGCGGCTGGTAGGCGAAGATTTCCGCAGCGTCGTCTACAGCAAGGCGCGCCAGACCTTGTTTGTCGGCGACTACTCGAACGGTGTCATTCTCGCGTATGACCTGAAGACGGGAACCAGTCGTGCCCTGGGTCTGTTGCCCAACGGCTTGACTCCAACCACAACGCCTGCGGGTGCTCAGCCGTTATCCGTGGCGGGGCTGACCGATCTCGCTCTGGACGAAGCCAATAACCGCTTGCTGGTCACCAGTCTGTTTTCTGCTCGTATCTGGGCTGTGGATTTGTCTACCGGCGCAACCACCCAGGTTTTCGATCAAGCCACGGCTGCGATCGTTGGTACGGCGCCGCGAGTATTGAACGTTTACGTGCCTCCTACGGGTGCGACCAACGTCCAGTTTGCCATCGGCTATTCTGCACTGGCTTACGATAGCAAACGTCAGTTGTGGCTGCTGGGGCGGGGACAGGAGCTATTGGGCGTGAACCTGCAAACCAACACAGTCACGCAAGTAGCAAGTCTCACCAACGCCGGCAATCCAGTAGCAGACATGCGCGACCTTGCCTATGACGACAAGGCGGATCGCTATGTCTATGTCGATGGCACGCTCAATACACTGTACAGCTTTGATCCGGTGACAAAGCAGGCGCGCCTGCTGTCTGGTTCTGCTGCCAGCAGCAATCGTGTCAGCTATGGGAGTGAGCTTGCCTTGGCGCCTGCTACCCAGTCGCAGGCGCTGGCAGTGAACTATCGCCTGTCGGGCATTTTTTCTGTGCAGAATTTCCGCAAGGACGAATGGCGCTTCCGCAATGCACCCCTGCTGGCGCCGCTGGGTGCGCTGGCCTTCGAGTCGTCGGGGACGGCAATCGTCAGGGTGATCAATGATCCCATCGCGCTGTCTTCGGGAATTGCTTACGACCCCACTCGCAACCGCCACATTGTCGTTACACAACCAGTGCCGGTTTCTGCCAGCGGCGCGCTCGCACCGCCACTCAATGACCCGATGCTTGGCATAAGGGGACTTCCCAGCGGGTATACCAACGCGTCGTTTTACTCACAGCTTGAGAGCAGGATCTACAGCGTTGAACTCAACGAGGGACCATTGCTGGAAGCTCCCGCTACTGAACTGAAGCCCGTTTACGCCGGCCCTGCTGCGGACTTGCTCGGGCTGAATCTTGTCGCCGCAAAAGCCGATGGTTCGCAGTATGCGCTGGGTAATGCCAGCGGCCACCTGTTTGTCCTGAATCCGGGAACATTGGCGTTGACGAAGGTGCCAGTACAGCTTGCGGCATTGCCGGTAGCTGCCCTGGCCTTTGCCGGCGATACCTTGTGGCAACTCGATGCGTGGGGCGAGCTGTCCAGCATCAATCTTGATGCCCGCAGTGCTGACTATGGCAAACGCCGTGTGCTGCCGCGGCCAGAGGTATCAATGCCGGCAGCCGCGATGGCAGTTTCATTCACGCAGCTCGGTGCCTACCTTGCGCAGCCCACGGGTGTGGTTGCTGTTGATCTGGCGAGTGGTGCGCGCCAGGAAGTGACAGGTGCACAACGCGGTGAAGGCGATGCGCTGGTGAGTCCGGGCGATGTTGTGCAACTGAACGATCCGCACACACTCTATGTGGAAGATTCTGGTGGCGTCGTCATCATCGATCTGCAGACCGGTGATCGCATCGGCATGCAATAGCTAGGGTGTGAGAGTTGCACTTCCTGTTGCTGACATCCTCCATAAATGATTAAGCCGGGCGAACCCGGCTTAATGTCACAACTATTTCAACAATCAATCAGTAGCAATCGGTTGTTGTGCGGGCCAGCATCAGAAGCTGTAGTCAAAGCCCACTGCGTAACGACGACCCACTTCGTCGCCAACACGCGAGGTGCCACCGAGTACTGGTTCGCGGTTGAACAGGTTGGAAACGTTGAACGATGCGCGCCAGGTGCTGCCTGACGTGGTATCGCCGTTCCAGAACAGACCCATATTCGTCAGGTTGACGGAACCGATCCTGTTGCTGTCGACATCGACGCCTTCGACCCACAGTGCGTTGCGGCGCAAGTCGCTCTGGTGGCTTTGCTGGAGACTGATGCCCAGATCGCCGACGTTATACGTCAGGTTGGCAGTGACGGTCAGTTCTGGCAGATAGCCGCCACCCTGCGTGATGGCGTCAGCGCCGGCGCGATCGACCTTGGGCGAGTTCAATGGCGTCGTGGAGTTTTCCTGCATGTAGCCGGCGATCAGGCGGAAGCTCATCGTTTCGGCATAGCGACTCAGGAAGTCGGGCTCCATGCGATAGCTGATTTCACCATCGTAGCCTTTGACCCTGGCAGCGTTGATGTTGATGAACTGCACGCGGATGGTCTGGATGAAGCCATCGGTGCCGCGGATGATGTACTCACACAGTGCGCCCGAGCGATTGCATTCATCGACAGTCTGCTGTTCAGTGAAGCTGGCGATGGCATCGGACAGCTCGACGTCGTAGCGGTCGAGCGACAGCGATAGACCTTCGAGCCACGATGGCTGGTAGACGAAGCCCAGCACGGTGGAGTCGGCTTCTTCGGCCTTGAGGTCGGGGTTGCCGCCGGTCAGGTTGAAGGTCGTATAGGTCTGGCCGGTAACCGGGTCGTTGATGTTGGCGCCGCGACCCTGTTGCACGAACAGTTCCACGAACGAGCCTTCGCGGATGTCGTGCGAGTAGGTACCACGCAGACGCAGGTCCTCAGTCACCTTGACATTCAAACCCGCTTTCCAGGACACGAACTCACCAGCACGCGAGTAATCGGAATAACGCGCGGCCAGATCGATTTCGGCGTTCTGGGTGCCATTGTCGTACAGCGGTACGATGGTTTCGCTGAAGAACTCTTTCACGTCGAAACCGCCCATGAATTCCGGCTGACCCGAGAAGCGATGCAAGCTGTCGGCAGTGGCAGAGCAGTTGATCGATGGAGCGACGCCGCGAACAGGAATGAAGCCGCCGGCCAGCGTCACGTTACACGGTGCACCGAGGGCATCGATGGCATCGTCGACGATGATCTGCTTGATCGACGTATCACGCCAGGTGAGACCGACGGCACCGCTGATCGGGCCAGCCCAGCCTTCCATGATCGTGCCGGAGGTCAACAACTCGGCAAAGTCCATTTGCTGGGTGGAGATACCGGTCTTGCCGCGGCTGTTGAAGATGTAGTCCATCGCGGCGTCGGATTGCTTGCCACGACCGAACATGTTTACCGGTACGCAATCGCTGATGGTGCCATCAATGCTGTCGACGCCGATCGGGAACGGTACGGGCTCCAGTTTGCCGGGTGTTTTCGCGCCGAAGTCACCGCGGAAGAAGTAACGCGAAGGTGTCGCTGCAACCTGTGACCATGCACCCAGTTCCTGCTCCAGGTTGCGGCCTTGTGCTGCCATTTGCTGTTGTACCTGCTTGATGCGGCACATGGGCTGGCCGGTGGCGGGATCCGTCACGGCATCAAGCGCCAGATAGAAACGGTCCAGGCGCTCCCAGTCGTAGTTCATGTTCTTCTTCTTGGCGTCCCCGCTCTGGTAGGCGCCGCGCAGCTGCCAGTCACCAATGAAGTCTTCAGTGGTGAAGCCGAAGGTGATGGAGTCGATCTGGTTGTTGACCTCAGGATGTTCACGGGTGCCCCACTCAGTGCCGAGGAAGCCGTGCTGGTCAACGCGGATGGATTGCAGGGTTGACGGCATCTGCTGGCGAACAGATTCCGGCAGGAAGGGGTTTTCGCGGAAGATTGTCAGGTAGGCGAGACCGGCATGGCCGAGGCCAGTGCCGGAAGCGCCCGACGAGGAGGGCTCGATGTCGTTG
>JAZKEH010000032.1:10387-10857 GCA_040387155.1 Pseudomonadota bacterium
ATCTGGTTGTTGACCTCAGGATGTTCACGAATGCCCCACTCAGTGCCGAGGAAGCCGTGCTGGTCCACACGGATTGACGCCAGGTTCGCCGTGGTCATCGTCTGGCGTACAGAGTCAGGCAGAAAGGGATTTTCGCGGAAGACTGTCAGGTAGGCGAGACCGGCATGGCCGAGACCGGTGCCGGAAGCACCCGACGAGGAGGGCTCGATGTCGTTGTGGGTGCGGCCGTACAAGGCATGACCCCACAGCGTGGTGTTCTCGGTCAGTTTGAAGTCGGCGCCGAGGAAGGCGGTCTGTTGGTCCACGCCCACACGCTCAAAGCTTTGTGGGTGGCCGTTGACGAACTCGTCGTATTGATACTGGCCGGGTGCGCCCTGGGCGCTGTTCAGCGTGCTGGCCTGGCCCGCGATGGAGCTGAACTGGCCTTCCTGGAACGGGATCACGCCAGTGCCTTCGTTATTGAACTGCAT
>JAZKEH010000033.1:0-7829 GCA_040387155.1 Pseudomonadota bacterium
GCGATAGCCGTCTACACCGAGATAGCTTGATCGCAGAAGCCAGCCAGGACGGTAGAAATGGCGATAGCCGAAGTCGATCGAATGCTCATCCATGTCGGTCAGATTGACGAAGCCCACCGCCGGATTGAAGTTCTTCTCGACGCGCTTGTAGTTGTAACCACCACGCCAGCCCTGGTTGGCGGGATAGCCAATGCCATAACCCCATGAGGCATCGTCACCCTGCAGCAGCTCGCTATCGCTCTGCTGATAGAAAAAGACACCCTGCAAGGTCTGGCCACCGGGTAATTTCGAGTTGCGATAACGGAAATCCAATCCCGCCATCGTGTTATCAAGATTGGATTGCGGATCGCCGTACGTCGTAATGACACCGAGTTGCGATTCCGCCAACACGTTCAGTACCGCTCGCCCAACGAAGATGTCGCGGCTGTCGACGCCGGTGAGTTGGTCTTCGTCCTGCCGTATCACCAACGTGCCAACGTTCCAGTCACCTATGCGACCGCTGATCTTGCCGCCTACGTCAATGCCCACAGGAGTACCACGTGAGCTAAGACCTATCTTGCGCGAGAAAAAAGGGCGTGCGTTTTGCGCCGCAGAACTCGGGATAGCCGGGTTGCCGCTGGGACCACCGCCACCGCCCTGGTTGAATCCGCCCGTACCAATCAAACCGAACTCGAAAATATCGGACTCGCGAATAAAGAAGTCGCGCTGTTCCGGAAAGAACAGATTGAAGCGGGTCAGGTTTACCTGACGGCTGTCGACTTCAGCAGCCGAGAAGTCGGTATTGACTGTCAGCGAGGCGTTCAGCTGCGGCGTCAGTTTGTAATACACATCGACCTGGGGCTCGTAATTCTGCTCGGAACGACCAAGCGGGCCATAGACACGATCATTACGTAGCGTCAGCGAGGGCACGATGTCGAGCCCGATCCCCTGCTTCATGCCGTTCAGCCCGTTCATCGTACCGGCCACGCCCGGATTTACCTGCCGATTGCGCGACACCCACGCAATGCTTTCGTTGTTGCGGCGTATTGCACGGCGGAAGTTGATACCCCAGGCATCGGAATCTGGATTGAAGGCAATGGTCTGGAACGGGATACGCATTTCGCTGTACCAACCGTTCTCTGCCCTGCTCGCATCGGCCTGCCAGATGCCATCCCAGTTGCCTTCTATTTCGGTGACGTTCTGAAACAGTCCTTCCCAACGCACGCCGTTGGCATTCACTTCAAAGCGATAACCATTGCGCCTGTCGAGGTAGGGATCGAGAACGACGGCAAGAATGTCGTCACTGTTGAGGCCCTGGCCCTGTCGCAGAATGTTGGCCGACACCTTCGACATGTCGGCTTCTTCGAAGAAGCTGGCGATGTAGAGCGAATCTTCCGTGTAGTAAACCCACACCTGCGTACGCTGGGAGGGCTGGGCGTACTCGACCGGTTCGTACTGGTGGAAATCTTCGATCAACAACGCGTTGCGCCAGGTAGCATCGTCCATCACGCCGTCGATGCGGGCCGCTTCCGTCAATTTGGGAATGGTGATGGTCTTTTCGTTATCGCCGCCGCCAATAACGACTTCGGCTGCCTGCACCGACGCGATGAACGCCGCTGGCAAAGCCAATAAACAGCAAGAAAAAAGACAAATTTGTCGTACTGGCAACGAAATTGCCAGTTGAAGGAAACGTATCACGCAAGAGCACCGCTTGGACTGTATCGACCCGGATTGTAGAGGGTGAGTTACGCTTTCGTCTTTGCGGCATTCAACGCAGGAGGGGCGAGGAATGGTGATTCTCTGCATTTCCTCCGAGTTTGCACAAACACTTCACCGTTGCGGGTCGTGCGACCTCACAGGTAGTTGTCAACACAACCTTGCCCAACGAGGAGGCAGGTCAAGGTTGCGAGTTAACCATCAATACAAATTATCAAAGCAGATCGTTGATACGTGTTTCCAACTCGCCTGCTTTCAACAGGTCGGAGTAATAGGTCGTCGGATCGCAGCTGTCGTGCTCGACGATGGTCATGAAGTCGTCACGGGCCGAGCCGCGACGACGCACCAATGGCTGCGAGTAATAGTCATCGTGGATTGTCATGACGCGATCAACCGACAGGCGATCCGCTGCGAAAGTGTAACGCTCTTCGATGCGGGTATTCGGACCACCCTTCATCGGCAGGCCAGATCCATCAAGCCAACCGCCCAGCAAATGCGTGGTCTCCACAACAAGCTCCTCGCCTTCCCAGTGACCGACTGAAAAGCCCATCGGACGGTCCGGGTAATCAGCGGGCGCGGTGCGGCCATCCATATAGATGCGACGCGGTGTGTTGTGCTCAATATAAACAAACTCATACAGGATGCCGCCGTCAATGATCTCCATGTCGTATGGCGCACCAAAGATACGTGGTAGACCAGGTGCGACCTCGCCGTACAGCTTGTGGCACGCCTGACAGTTCTTGCCGAACAGCGCCTTGCCTTCAGCGGTAAATGGCGTTGGCTTCGGCTCAAGGTCATCGACGGTTACGCGGAACTTGTACGTGTTACGCCACGGACCGCTGATGTCGAACGGCGCATCCGGATTGACCTTGGCATAGCCGTAGTTCTTGCCGGCTGTTGCATGCACTTCATTCGGATTGCGACGCACAAGGTTCTGCGGCGGATAGGTGGAGCCATCGGCTTTTGCAATGCCTTCAATGAACATCTTCTTCGCGGCGTCGCGGCCAAGTGATCCCTTCACAGTGATCTCGTCACCCGGTTGCAGGAAGTTGTTGGGCCAGCCGCCACTCGTCATCGTCGTCACACTGGCGCCCTGCAGTTCCCACATTTCCTTGCTGCCATCGGTATTGGTTACTTCCACCTGATAGCGCGGATGCGGATTTGCAAAGCGACCGCTTTTGACGATGCCGTGGATTTCACCTTTCTTCTCTTCAAACTCTGCACTGAAGGAGTGGTGAGCCAGCACTGCCATGGAAGCCAGCACGCTACCGCCTGCAAGGGCGAGTGCCAGCACTGTTGTCTGTTTCATTTTGGAATCCCCTCTTGCCTGAACTGCCGTTGTAATTTGGACTTTTGTTGAAAGAGCCAGGTCACATTATAGTGAGAGCGCCCGACTTTCCACCTGATTTGCCGGCTGGAAACACCCGCAGAGGGCAATGCTGCTCCTGTTAGTAATAGGCAAAGCTGACGCCAAAGGTATCGAGATAGTCGCGCTCCAGTTCCAGCCCGGCCAGCGTCAATGGATGCGCAGCCAACCACCCCTTTTTGAATTTGAGCTGGTAATCGCTGTCCTGCTGATAAAGCCGTGGCAATGGCTCTATCGGTTCGCGGCGCCGATGCAACAAAACTGCCAGCCGCAGGCACAGGACCAACGGCGTCAGCGCTGCCATCGTCTGCTCGTCGAACTCTTCAAAGTCAGCAGCGCTAAGTCCCTTGCGTTGGCTGCGCACCAGGGAGGCCAGCATGTACTGCTCGTAGCGGCCGAAGCCGGCAAGGTCGCTGTTGCGCAGAATGTAGTAACCATGATGATGATGACCTGAGTGCGAAATGCTCATGCCGATCTCGTGCAGTTGGGCAGCCCAGGTCAGAATCTTCGTGCGCGAGATACGCGGTAATGTCGGCGTACCCAGCTTGCGCCAGAAGGCCAGCGCAGTTTTTGCCACGCGTTCTGCCTGCGGAATATCGACCTTGTATTGCTCCTGCAGCTTCGCCACGGTCAGAAACCTGGCGTCCTCACGACTCTGGCGACCGATGATGTCGTACAGCAGCCCTTCCTTCAGTGCGGCGTCTTCAACATGGAGATCTTTCAATTCAAACAGGTCAAATACCGCCTGCAGTATCGCAATGCCGGCTGGCAATACATCGCGCCTTGCCAGCGGCACTTCAGCCAAATCAATGCGGCCGGCGATCAGGTCCTTCGACAATGCTTGCAGCGACGTGCGCGTGATCTTGGCGCCACCGTCCCTGTCGGCCACCAGTTGCCCGATCGCCTTGATGCTGCCCGATGTGCCATACGCTATTTTCCAGCCGGTTTTCTGGTAGGGCCGCAGGATGGTTTCAATTTCATTGGAAGCAGCACGGTGCATTTTGCGAAACGACGTGGGGGTTACCTTGCCGCTCTTGCCGATGAACCGCGCAGAATAGGTCACGCACCCCATGTTGAGACTTTCAAGACATTGGGCTTCGTAGTCACGACCTATGATCATCTCGGTACTGCCACCACCGATGTCTACTACAAGGCGCTGGCTATGATCATTGGTAACCGAATGCGCGAGACCGGAATAGATCAGACGGGCTTCTTCATAACCTGACACTATCTGGATCGGCACCCCGAGCGCAGCTTCCGCCACCTTGATGAAGTTGCGCGAGGGCACGATCGCCCGCAGAGTCTTGGTGCCAACCGCACGCACCTGTTCTTTCGGAATATCGCGCAGCCTTTCACCGAAACGGCGCAGGCAGGCAACCGCCCGCTTCTGGGCATCCATGCTCAGGTGACCATCGGCGTTGATGCCCTTGGCCAGCTGGATCATCTCCTTCTCTCTATCAATGATTTCAACGCGTTTACGGACAACGCGGGCAATGATCATGTGGAAACTGTTGGAACCCAGGTCGACAGCAGCGAAATACGGGGAAGCAGACTTCATCAGGAATACAGCCAAACGGTTTTTGCCAGCATCATACGTGGTGAACATTAAAATTCATCGTGCAGGGGCCGATTGTTGATATGACGGCAAAATTATGACTCGCCAGTCAGTTTTTCTTTGCCTGCGGTTTCAAATTGGGTAAGCTGCCCGCCCAGCTGAAAACCGCGCGGTAAATCTCATGCCTGTTCTCAAACGCCTGGTGCGTATTGCCTTTCTATGGCTCGGCCCCTTGGTGGTCGCCAGTGTCGGCCTTTGGATGTATGCCAATGGCGGCGACATTGTCAGTACCGACAACGCCTACCTTAAAACCGAAATGGTCAGCATCAGCAGCGAGCTGGGCGGCAAGGTGGTGGCCGTGCTGGTGCAGGACAACGAACGGGTCAAGGCCGGCCAGTTGCTGCTGCGCATCGACGACGAAAACTACCGTATCGCCCTCGCCCGTGCGGAAGCCAATCTGCTGAAAGTCCGCAGCACCATCGAAAGCCTGCGTGCCGACTACGTCAACAAGCAGGCCGACATCGACAAGGCCCGCAACGACTACGACTATTTCCGCAAGGAAGCCGAACGCCTGCAAAAGGCGTCGGACCGCGACTCGATTCCCGCCATTCAGCGCGACCAGGCCGCCCACCAGGCCTCGGCTTCGCAGAAAGAACTCGAAAGCACCCGGCAGGCGCTGGAAGTGGTAAAAGCCCGACTGGTAGACCCTGCGCTGCCCATTGAACAACACCCCGATTACCAGCTGGCGCTTGTGGAACGCGACAAGGCAGCGCTGGATCTGACGCGTATCGAAGTCCATGCACCCATCGACGGCGTGCTGGCCAACTTCAACGTCAAGGTGGGCGAAGTCGTCAACGCGTCAATTCCGTTGTTCAGTCTCGTCAATGACAGCCGGGTGTGGGTCGAAGCCAACCTGAAGGAAACGGATCTGACCTGGTTGCGTCTTGGACAGCCGGCCACGATTCATATCGATGCGTACCCTGGGCTCGAATGGCAGGGCAAGGTGGTCTCGCTGACGCCAGGCACTGGCTCTGAATTTTCCTTGCTGCCGCCGCAAAACAGCTCGGGCAATTGGGTCAAGGTCGTGCAGCGTCTCAACGTGAAACTCGAGATGACACCACTCGCCGATTCTCCGGTTCTGGCGACGGGCATGAGCGCCCTGGTCGAAGTCGATACTGGCCACAAGCGTCAGCTGCCCTGGCAGTAAGCCCAGGCAACAGCCGGAAGCCTGCTGATGAACCAGGACCACGCCCTCGATCCCGCTATCAAGAAGATCGTCACCTTCGCGGTGATGCTCGCCACCATTATTCAGGTGCTCGACACCACCATCGCCAACGTCGCCCTGCCGCACATGATGGGCAGTCTGATGACGACGCAGGATCAGATCTCCTGGGTGCTGACGTCGTACATCGTTGCCTCCGCGATCATGACATTGCCGACTGGCTGGTTGGCCGGCCGCTATGGTCGCAAGACCATCATGCTTGTATCTGTCGCCGGCTTTACCTTCAGTTCAGTACTGTGTGGGCTGGCCAGTTCACTCGAACAAATGGTGCTGTTCCGCGTGCTGCAGGGCGTCTTCGGCGCCGCGCTGGTACCGTTGTCGCAGGCCACCTTGCTCGACATCAATGAGCGCAAGGATCACGCGAAGGCTATGGCGGTATGGGGCATGGGCGTCATGATCGGTCCCATTGTCGGTCCCTCGCTGGGCGGCTATCTGACTGAGTATTACTCGTGGCGCTATGTGTTCTATATCAATCTGCCGCTCGGCATCCTGTCGTTCGTCGGGCTGCTGATTTATCTCCCTGAGGGCAAGAAGCTCGACAGGCCGTTCGACAAACTCGGCTTTCTGACACTGAGCATTTGCATCGCCTGCCTGCAGCTGATCATGGATCGCGGCGAAACGAAGGACTGGCTGGACTCCTGGGAGATCCAGCTCTACGTGGCAGTCGCGCTGTCGTCGGTGTGGGTCTATGTCGTGCACACCTTTCAGACACCGCATCCCTTCCTGTCACCCGGCATGCTGCGCGACAAGAATTTGCAGCTCGGTCTCTTCTTCATCTTTGTAGTCGGCATCGTGTTGCTGGCGACAATGGCACTGCTGCCACCGTTCATGCAGAACCTGATGGGCTACAGCGTGGTCGATGTCGGCATGATCCTGGCGCCGCGCGGTGTTGGCACCCTGCTGGCGATGACGATCGTCAGCCGTATCGCCAACAAGGTCGATCAGCGCAAGCTGATACTGGGCGGCTTGCTGCTGACAGCCTATGCACTGGACATGATGTGCGACTTTTCTACCTTCGTGCCAGCGCGCGACATCATTGTCAGCGGTGTTGTCCAGGGCTTTGGTCTCGGCTTCGTCTTCATCCCACTCAGCACCGCGTCGTACACCACGCTGGACCAGAAATACCGCGCCGAAGCTGCCAGCCTGTTCAGCCTGATCCGCAACATGGGCAGCAGCATTGGCGTGTCAGTGGCGTTCACGATGTTCACGCGCAACACCGCCACCCAACATGCCTACCTGGCGGAAAACATCACGCCGTTTTCCAGTTGGCTTGATTTGAATATGGCGCCGGACCTGTTCGCGACGGGCAGCTCCGCGGCAGTGCGAATGCTGGACATGGAGATCACCCGCCAGGCGATGACGATTGCCTACCTTAACGACTTCCACCTGATGATGTGGGTAGTGTTGGCGTTGGTGCCCTTCGTCTTCGTCCTCAACAATACCAAAACAAAAGCGGCAGCCTAGGCTGCCGTCTTTGCACTCCGTCAACTTTGATCGTCAAACGGCCTTGGCTTTCTTGCTGAACGCAATGTCCTGGCCTACCAGACTCACCACAATCGTACTGCCGGGAGGATAGGTGCCTTTAAGTACTTCCTGCGCCAGCGGGTTTTCAAGCCACTGTTGAATTGCACGCTTCAATGGACGAGCGCCGTAGACAGGATCGAACCCGAGACTGGCGAGTTTGTCGAGCACGCCGCTGTCGAGCTGCAGTTGCAGATCCAGATCCGCCAATCGTTGTTGCAGTGAAGCAATCTGGATTTCCGCAATACCGCGCATCTGCGTCTGCTGCAGCGGATGAAACACCACCACTTCATCGATACGGTTGATCAGTTCTGGCCGGAAATGCCGGCTTACCACTGGCATTACAGCCGCTTTTACCTGCTCCTGCGTGACCGCATCACTGCCGTCCTGCCACAGATCCATGATGCGGT
>JAZKEH010000034.1:0-3590 GCA_040387155.1 Pseudomonadota bacterium
CGGCTGCCAACGCATTGGCAGCGTTGTGACGACCAGGCAAGTTGAGTGCAACACTCACATTGCCTTGCGGGGTTTCCAGTGTGAAACGCGTACCAGACAGACCCTCGTCCACCATGCTGGCCAAGCGGTAATCGGCCAGCGACTTGCCATTGGCGCTGATCGTTATAACGCGCACACCTGGCAACGGAATGAAGTTCTCCATGATGTTCGCGTCATCAAGATTCAGCACGGCCACACCTTCGCTGCGCAGGCCCTGCCAGATTTCTGCTTTCGCCTGCGCAACTCCGGCTAGCGACCCGAAACCTACCACATGGGTGGGCGCCACACAGGTGATATGTGCAACGTCGGGTTGGGCGAGCGTTGTGGTGTAGGCGATTTCACCGCCGGCGTTGGCACCCATCTCGATGACGGCATAGCGGTGCTCGCGCTCGATTCGTAGCAAGGTCAGCGGTACGCCGTAGTCATTGTTCAGATTGCCCTGGGTACTGAGCACGGCGCCGCTCTGCTGCAGAATCGCAGCGGTCATTTCCTTTACGGTGGTTTTGCCCTGGCTGCCAGTCAGCGCAACGACGCAGGCGGTCGATTGCAAACGGTTATGGCGGCCCAGCTGGCCGAGTGCGATGCGGGTATCCTTCACTTCCAGCGAAGGTAACGCTGCGCTCAGGTGCTCGCTTACCAACGACGCAGCTGCCTGTTTTGCTGCAGCTGTCTCAATGAAGGTGTTGCCGTTGAAATTTGGCCCCTTGAGCGCGACAAACAAGTCGCCAGCTTTCAGATTACGCGTGTCCGTGCTGACTGCGCCGAAGCTGCGATCTTCGCCGAGCAGAACACCACCGGTGACCTGTTGCAACTGGGACAACTGCATGGAAGACATCATGCGGATGCCCTCCCTGTTTCAGCACCGAAGCGTTGCAGCAGACACTGATGGGCAATGAGCGCGTCGCTGAACGGCAATCGCTGCCCTGCCACTTCCTGATAATCTTCATGGCCCTTGCCCGCAATCAGCACTACGTCGCCCGGCAGGGCATCGTTCAGCGCGGTGGCAAGTGCGACAGCGCGATCGGCAATTACAAGAGAGCGCGCTGGGTGCTGCAGACCTGCTTGCATGTCCGCAAGAATGGACGCCGCTGATTCAGTGCGAGGATTGTCATTTGTCATTACCAGCTGATCCGCCAGACGTTCCGCAACAGCGGCCATCTGCGGACGCTTGCCACGGTCACGATCACCGCCGCAACCAAATACGCACCAGAGACGGCCGCTGCAATGCTCGCGCACCGCTTGCAAGGCTTTCTCCAAGGCATCCGGCGTGTGGGCGTAGTCCACAACAGCAGTTACTGGGAAATTGCCAACTGGCTGCATTCTGCCGACCACAGTCTTCAGGTTGGCTACGGCGCTGACGATGCGCGCCGCATCGAAACCGGGCTTGAGCGCTTCCGCCGCCAGCGCAGTAGTCAACACGGCCAGCAGATTGCTGACATTGAATGAACCCAACAAAGCGCTGTAGAAACTGAATTTCCCCCATGGGGTACACACGACCAGCTGCAAACCCGTTGGCAGGAACTGCACATCCGTAGTGTAGACATCAGCGCTGCTGTTGTGCGTGCTCCAGGTAAAACAGCGCACATCGCCGCTCAGGGCTGTACGAGTGCCGAGTACAAATTCATCATCTGCATTCAGTACGGCGAGTTCGAGTCCACGACTGTGGAAAAGAGTCTGCTTGGTTGCACCGTAGGCATCCATCGTACCGTGGTAATCGAGATGATCACGCGTCAGGTTGGTGAAAATGCCCACTGCGAAATCATCAACAAGGATGCGACGCTGATCAAGCGCATGGGAAGACACTTCCATTACAACAGTGTCAGCGCTCTGAGCGCGCATGCCGGCAAAAATCTGCTGCAGCTTGACCGCATCCGGCGTGGTGCCTGGGCCGGCTTTCTCGCTCGACAATTCGCTACCGACCAGGCCGTGTCCCAACGTACCAATGACGCCGCAACAATAACCGAGCGCTTGCAGTGTTTGCGCCAGCAACTGACACGTGGTGGTCTTGCCGTTGGTGCCGGTGATACCAATAAGACGTAGTTGTTTGCCCGGTTCGCCGTAGAAACGTGAAGCCAATTCCGCCATCTGTTGCTGCAGATTCAAAACCGGCAACACTGGTACTCCATCGCGTTCCTGCTCACAGCACCAATCGACTTCATCTGCTTCCACCAGCACTGCGGCAGCACCGGCATTGATCGCCTTGTCTATATAGTGGCGGCCGTCGAAGGAGGCACCCTTGCAGGCCATGAACAGGCTGCCAACCTGAACGCAGCGAGAATCAAGCGTGATGTCTTGCAGCTCACGATCCGCGCGGGTATGCAATGGATAGATGCCTTGCAAAACAGATGACAGCAGCACTGGCTTGTTCACGGCAGTCGGCGCCATCATTGAACGCCTCCAGTGCCGCTTTCAAACGGCGCTTCCACTGGAGGAACTTCTATAAGTTCAGGATCCTGCAACAAGGTGCGCTCAGGCAATGGCACTGATGCGACCGGGGCGGTTACCGACTCAGGCAGTTCCGGCGGTACATCAAGTATTCGCATGGCGCCCGCAGCAATTGTGGAAAAAATTGCTCCAGAGACAGTGCCGCCGCCAGTCACCTTGCCTTGCGGTTCCTGGATCGATACCACGATGACCACGCGAGGATTGTCCACCGGCGCCATGCCGGCAAAGTGCGCAATGAAGTTCTTGTTGTCATAGCCTTTGCCGGGCACATACAGCCAGGTCGTGCCGCTCTTACCCGCTACGTGGTAGGAAGGAATGTTGGCAGCGACACCGGTACCACCCATTTCCTTGCTGACCACTCCTTTCATCATGTCGACAACCATCTGCGCAATGGTTGCATCGACAACACGGTAGCCATTTACCGGCCCATCGACTTTCAACAGTGAAATTGGTTTGCGAATGCCGCGGTTTGCGTAAATCAGATAAGCCTGTGCCAACTGCAACGGGGTTACCTGAAAGCCATAGCCATAGGCAAGAGAAGCCGTTTCACCGCGGCTCCAGCGCGCATGGGCCGGCAACACGCCGGAAGTTTCTCCTGGAAAACCCGTGCCTATGTTTTCACCGAAACCCACACGCTTCAGCATATCCAGCATGGGCTCGTGCCCCAGTTCCAGACCGATTTTGGTGGCACCCACGTTGCTCGACTTGGCCATGATGCGCGCGAGATTGGAAGGGCCGTAGTTCGCGGCGTCTTTCAACGGACGCCTGTCGACCACAATCGGGTCGGTATCAATAATGGTGTTGATATCGAACTTGCCGCTCTCCAGCGCAGCGGTAACGGTAAACGTCTTCACCGTCGAGCCAGGCTCCAGCAAGTCCATCATCGCGCGATTGATAAGACCGCTGTTGTTCCTGCTGGAGCGGTTGTTCGGATTCCATGAAGGCTGATTCACCATGGCCAGCACTTCGCCCGTACGGGCATCGAGCACCGTGGCAGTACCGGCCTTGGCGTGCCGCAATGCAACTGCTTCTTTGAGTGCCTTGTAGGCGAGATACTGCAGGCGGGAATCAATGCTCAGCTTGAGATCATTGCCAGGTACTGCAGT
>JAZKEH010000034.1:3690-11186 GCA_040387155.1 Pseudomonadota bacterium
GGAATGCGACGCTTCACATACATGAACTCGCGTGAAGCGTTGTCGATGACACGCTGACGCATATCGTCGGCATCAAGACCAAGTTTGGTGAACGCTTCGGCCAGCATTGGGCCTTGCTCGGGACTTTCGAGGGCTTCCTTGGGATTAAGCCAAAGCGTGGAAACCGGCGTGCTGATGGCGAGTGGCTCGCCGTTGCGGTCAACGATATTGCCGCGGGTAGCGACAATGGGCTCTTTGCGCAAGGTTCGGCTATCCCCTTCACGCTGCAGAACGTCGTTGTTTAGCACTTGCAGATCGGCCACCTTCCAGCCGATCACGATCAACAGGGCGACAATCACCGTGAAGACGAACATCAATCTCCACAAGGGCTGCTGATTGCCTCTGACAGTTTTAGTCACCCGTAAACACCACGACCTTGTCCATTGCCGGTACTTGCATACCCAACTGACTGATTGCTATTTCTTCTATCTGTCCCTGCGCCACCAGACTGCTCTGTTCCAGCAGCAGCTGACCCCATTCCACCTGCAACTGGTTTTGCTCGTGCACCAGTTGCTGCAGATCGTTCAACAAATGCCGTGTCGTATAGGTCGTAAACACAACGCCCAATGACGTTGATGTAATGCCCGTCAGTAATGCGAAGAACAGTATCCAGTGGCGCTGTTTTGCATGCGCCTGCTGACTTTCCAACCATTCGCTCACCTTTACCAACACTGCCCAGGTCCTGCCATTGTCAGCCTTACGCCGTCTTCTCTGCCACTCTCATCACGGCACTGCGTGCCCTGACGTTGTCTGTTGTTTCTTCATCGCCGCTTTTCACCGGCTTGCCGATACTGCGCACGCGCGGCTTCATCTGGTCCACCGTCACCGGCACACCGGGCGGAAAGTCATCGCCCTTCTCCTGCTTGCGGATGAACTGCTTCACCATGCGGTCTTCCAGTGAATGGAAACTGATCACCACCATGCGTCCGCCAATGGCCAGTACATCCAGCATCGCCGGCAGCACCGCTGCCAGATCCTTCAATTCGTTGTTGATGAAAATGCGAATGCCCTGGAACGCACGGGTAGCCGGATGCTTGTGCTTCTCCCAGGCTGGATTCGCCTCTTTAACAATTTCTGCCAATTGCAATGTGCTGGTCAGCGCCGTCCTTGCCCTTGCTGCAACGATGGCCCTTGCCATGCGTCGCGAAAATTTTTCTTCGCCGTATTCGTAAATCACGTCCGCAATTTCTGCTTCCGACGCCTGTTGCAACCATTCTGCTGCCGTCATGCCTGAACTCGTATCCATGCGCATGTCCAGCGGACCGTCCTTGCCGAAGCTGAACCCCCGCGACGGATCGTCCAACTGCGGCGATGACACTCCAAGATCCAGCAACACGCCCTGCACACTCGCTTTGCCATGAGCAGCAAGCGCTTCGCGCAATGCGCCGAAACTGCCATGCCACACCAGCACTCTTGCATCCTCAGCTTGCAGCGCTTTCGCTACTGCAATTGCTTCAGGGTCCTTGTCCATCACCAGCAAACAACCGCCTGGCGCCAGTTTCTGCAGGATCAACCTGCTGTGGCCGCCGCGCCCGAAAGTGCCATCGACGTAGCAACCAGCGGGATCTCCTATCAGCGCCTCCACAGACTCCTGCAGCAGTACACTTTGGTGCTCGTACAGCTGCGTCATGCAGATTTGCCCCTACAAAGCCAGATTCTTGAGCTTCTCTGACATACTCATTTCCGATCCGATCGTGAACAGCGAATCCATCTTTCTGCTCCAGGCCGTCTCGTCCCACAATTCAAGTTTGTGATGCTGGCCTACCAGCACTACATCGCGATCCATGCCCACGATTTCGCGCAAACGCGGCGGTATCGTTACGCGGGCGCTGTTATCCATTTCCAGATCGAAGGCGTGACCGATGAACAACAGCTTGAGCCTGCGCTCCAGCGGTTCGAAATCACTCAGCTTGTTGATGACTTGCGCACGTTGTTCGTATTCGTGGCGGGGATAGAGCAGCAGCGATTCACGGTCGTGATTGACGGTGATAACCAACTGGCCCTGGCAGCTTTCCTCAAGCAAGGCGCGAAAGCGTGCAGGGATCGCCAGGCGACCCTTTGCATCCAACGCTGTTGTTTGCTGTCCAGTCAGCAACACCGCACCCACCCTCACTCAACACCCGTTGCTACTTAAGCGCAGCAACATGGCAAAAAACCGGCAAAAACCTGCTTTCACCGGGAAGCTTTCTGTCGTTTTTCAATTTTTTGTGGAAATCTGTGAGCTGCGAATCCGGAAAAACCATTCCAATCCACTTTTAACCCACTTCTTGCCACTACGCGCCACTATAGTCGAGACGACTTGCGTCGATCAAGCGCTATTTCATTGTTTTTATTGGGAAAATTTTGTGGGAGCTGCCTGAACAGCATTCCAAATTTTGGGAAAATTAAAGACAAGAAATTACAAAAACGTAGGGGGCGAACTTAAAGTGTTACTTTAAGTTTGGAGACAAACAGACGGGTTCAGAAGTGGTAATAACCAGCAAAAAGGACATCTGGTATGGCGGCTGGCATGAAACCAGCCGCAAGGATAAAAAGTGAGTCAGCCGATAAGCCGGGTTCTGTCGTGGACAATCA
Source organism: Pseudomonadota bacterium (assembly GCA_040387155.1). Classification (GTDB taxonomy): domain Bacteria; phylum Pseudomonadota; class Gammaproteobacteria; order Pseudomonadales; family Pseudohongiellaceae; genus CAILUG01. Next base: position 6,304 of record JAZKEH010000034.1, read on the forward strand.
TTCATCTGGGAGATGCGTCACCGCATTCCTCAAGCAGCCTACCCGAATCCAGAGCGAGCAGCTCCTGGTGGATTCCTATTTGGCCTTGCTCCAAGTGGGGTTTGCCGTGCCATGGAGTGTTACCACCCATGCGGTGAGCTCTTACCTCACCATTTCACCCTTACCTCTCATCGCGCGCGCTTGCGCGCAGGCAGACAAAAGGCGGTATCTTTCTGTTGCACTTTCCGTAGGCTCACGCCTCCCAGGTGTTACCTGGCACCCTGCTCTATGGAGCCCGGACTTTCCTCCATGATCGTGCAGGTTAGTGCACAGATCACAGCGATTGTCTGGCTGACTCGATAACCATGCTACTCGTCATGGCGTTAAAAACCAATCAGTCATTAACCTTCTGCCAAGCCAGCGCAACATCGTAGAGCTGATTCTTCTTGTGTCCTGTGATTTTTGCAGCCAATGCTGCCGCTTGTTTCAACGGCAGCTCTTCCAGCAGGATTTTCAGGGTTTTCTCAGCATTTTCATCAAGCTCTGATCCGCTCTTCACTGCACCACCAACCACTATCACCAACTCACCTTTCTGCTGGTTTTCATCGTTGCGCACTTTTTCCACCAACGAAGAAAGTGTTGCGGGAATGATGGTCTCAAACGTCTTCGTGAGCTCACGCGCAAGGGTTACCGGACGATCAGCACCCATGCAGGCAAGCATATCGATCAGCGATTCCAGAATGCGATGTGGTGCTTCGTAAAACACCAGCGTTCTCGTTTCATCTTTCAATTCCTGCAGCCGCGCAATACGCGCCGCAGATTTGGCCGGCAGAAAACCTTCAAAGACAAAACGGTCTGTGGGCAGTCCCGCACTGCATAACGCAGTAATCACTGCAGAAGCGCCGGGAATCGGCACAACCCGAATGCCACGTACATGCGCCTGCTTTACCAATTGATAGCCCGGATCAGAAACCAGCGGCGTGCCCGCATCAGAAATCAGCGCAATGTCTTCACCATTGGCGATGCGCTTGAGCAACGCATCCGAGCGCTCGACTTCGTTGTACTCATGACAAGACAGCATCGGCGTATTGATGCCACAACTTTGCAGGAGCCTGCCGCTATGACGAGTGTCTTCCACAGCAATGACTGCAACATCGCGCAGTACCGCAAGCGCGCGCTCGCTGAAATCGGCCACATTGCCTATCGGCGTGGCCACTATGTAAAGAACTCCACTCATTGATTTTCTCAGACGGGCTCGTTACCCGGTTTCCACTTGATGTTGCAACCAACACTGGGCTTTTGCTCAGCACTCTGTGCACGATCAGCCAGCGCGGTATCAAGCGCTGTACGCAGATCATTACCCGTCACCGGAATATTGTTACCGGGGCGACTACCATCCAGTTGTCCGCGATAAACGAGCTTTCTTCCCTGATCAAACAGGAAGAAATCCGGGGTGCAAGCTGCATCGTACGACTTGGCCACAGTTTGATCTGCATCCAACAGATAAGGAAAGCTGAAACCTGAGGTCTGGGCCTCCACACGCATGTGATCCATATCATCAGCAGGGTATGCGACTGTGTCGTTGCTGTTGATTGCCACCACGGCCACTCCCTTGCCCTCGTAATCGCGCCCCAATGCTGCCAATTCACTTTTCACATGTTTTACAAAGGGACAGTGGTTGCAGATAAACATCACCAGCAACAATTTCGAGCCAGCAAAACTCTGCAATGAATAGTGCTTGCCGTCGGTGGCCGGCAGCTGGAATGCAGGCGCAGTCGTGCCTAACGGCAGCATGTTGGAAGGTGTGAGGGCCATGGCAACTCCTTGGAACAGAAAGCCTTTCATCTTGCCATACTGCCTGACTTTTTGAAAAAAACAGAATGCGTTCCGCTATACTGGCAGCATCAATACCTGCAAGAATTCCTAATGGATTTCCGCCTGTCAGCCATCTTCCGTGCTCTCTCCTTGGCCTCTCTTGTCTTAGTGGCTTCATGCACAGGCGTGAATACCAGATCCAACGGGCCAGCGCCTGATGTGAGCGTGTCTGATGAAACAGATACGGCTCCCACTCCAAGTGGATTGCTTCAGCTGGCGAGCAGCGTCAATGCCATTGAAGCTGCTCCGCTGTTGCTGGAAGCAGCCAACCTGTTGCGCGACCAGGGCGACCTCGCGGGCTCCCTCGATGCACTGGCCCGCATCAATGAAACTGCAATTACCCCCACTCTCCGGATGGAAGTTGCCATGCTCCGGGCTGATATCGCCATGGCGCGCAGCTTTCCGCGGGAAGCGCTGACTCTGCTGCAAGATAGCCAGCTTCCCGCTGTTGAGACACTCAGTCGTGAACAACGCGTGCGCTTTCACGATTTGCGCGCCAATGCCCAGGTGGCGACCGGCGCCATCCTCACAAGTGCGCTGGAACGCATAGCGCTTGACCCATTGCTGAACCCGGCAGCGCAACGCAACAATCATGACTTGATCTGGCAGGCGCTCAGTTCGCTGCCACAAGGACAACTGCAGGCATTATCTGCGGCAGCAAGCTCGCCGGAAGTGCAAGGCTGGTATGACCTTGCCCTTGTCGCTCGCTCCTACAACACGGATCTGGATCGTCAGTTGATAGAACTACAGCGCTGGCGCGCTGCCTGGGCCATGCATCCGGCGGCGTTGGTGCTGCCACCCCAAATGGAATTGATTGAAACACTCGCCCGTGAACGCCCGCAGCGAGTTGCACTGTTATTACCGCTCGGCACCACAGCGGGCACCATTGTGCGCGATGCCTTCATGAGTGCGTATTTCAATCTGCAGGAACTTGGTGGCCAGGTACCGACCGTTAAAATGTATGACACAACCAACGTTGACGATATTCGGCCCCTGCATTTACAAGCACGCCAGGAAGGCGCCCAGCTCATCATCGGTCCTTTATTGAAACAACATGTGGCGCAACTGCAGATGGAACCCGAGCTGGGGGTACCAACCCTGGCATTGAACAACGTCGAAGGCTTGCCGCCCGCGTCTTCACAGCTGTACCAGTTCGCGCTTTCGCCGGAAGATGAAGCGCGGCAGTTGGCGACCAAGGCATGGAATGACGGCCACCGCCGGGTTGCCATGCTCGGACCTATGGAAGAAAGCAGTGCCGATGTAGCCGTGCGCAAACGGGACAGTTTCAGAGCCGCCTGGGAAAGCCTTGGCGGCATCGTCGTTGCCTATGACAGCTATCAAGACAACTACACCGACAGCATCAGCGACATGCTCTTGCTGAACGAAAGCGGTGCGCGCGTAAAGCAGCTGAGTCAATTGCTCGGTCGGAATGTCGTGTCGCAACTGCGCCGCCGCCAAGACATCGACTTTATCTATTTGATTGCGCAACCGGCTCCTGCCCGGCAGATTATTCCGAGCTTGGCTTATCTTTATGCTGGCGACATTCCGGTTTACGCAAGCCAGGACCTTTACTCGGGCTCCGCGCGCCAGACCGATGATCGCGATCTCAATGGCGCTGTCTTCGGCGAGAGCCCGTGGCTATTGGGAGACAGCGGGGACGTGTCACGCGCGCGTCAGTTATTCCCGATGAATTCGGCATCGAATCAGCGCTTGCAGGCTTTTGGCATCGATGCGTTCCGTTTGTATCCTCGCCTGCGCTTGTTGGAATCCGGCGCCAACGCCAGCATTCCGGGTGCCAGCGGGCTGCTCAAACTTGGACCAAATCGCAATATTGTAAGAGAGCTGAGCTGGGCCACGATCAGCGACGGACTCATCAGACCAACGGAATAGGTACCCCACAACAGGATCACGGAGGATCCCATGACAAATACACTCAACGTCTATTGGCGCCACCAGAAGGGTCAGCACTTTGAAGACTCCGCGTTGCAGTTCCTGCAAGCGCGTAACATGCAATTGGTGGAACGGAATTATCGCTGTCGCCTTGGTGAGATTGATCTGGTGGTGCACGATGGCGCAACGCTGGTATTCGTAGAGGTACGCTACCGCAGAAGCAACAGCCACGGGCCCGCGTTCGCGACCGTTGACGCCCGCAAGCAACACAAAATCCGTAATGCTGCTCGCCACTTCCTGCACCGCTACAAGCAATATGGAAATTGCGTTTGTCGCTTCGATGTCATGGGCATAGAAGCAGATAGCGCTGGCAAGCCCCGGATCCAGTGGATACCCAACGCCTTTTATTGAGCTTTGTGCCACCGTAAGTGCAGCATGGCCCGCGATTGGTGTTTCCAGTAGAATGTCGCCACCAGCGATTGAGGTGCACCATGCGGGACATAGACAGAGTCAAACAACTCTTCCGGGCAAGCCTGGAGACCAAACAGAAATCCCTGGAGGTTTTACCGGAGCTTATTACGCAGGCGGCGGGCGTAATGGTGAAATCGCTGTTGGCTGAAGGAAAGATCCTCAGCTGCGGCAATGGTGGTTCGGCTGGCGACTCCCAGCACTTCTCATCGGAGATGCTCAACCGCTTCGAACGCGAGCGCCCATCCCTACCCGCCATCGCATTGACAACTGACACTTCGACACTCACCTCAATCGCAAATGACTATAGCTATAACGAAGTGTTCTCAAAGCAGGTACGTGCGCTCGGTCGTGCTGGTGATGTCCTGTTAGCGATCTCTACCAGCGGCAACTCCCGCAATGTGCTGGAAGCAATCAAGGCCGCACATCAACGCGGCATGAAAGTGGTTGCGCTGACGGGCCGTGAAGGCGGCGCAATGCGGGAACTTTTGCAGGACGGTGATATCGAAGTTTGCGTACCGTCGCCAGTGACTGCGCGCATCCAGGAAGTGCATCTGCTGGTGATCCACTGTTTGTGTGACCTGATTGATTCACAACTCTTCGGAGGTGATTAATGATTCGAATGACATTTGGTTTGGCATTACTGGTTTCTACAGTTCTACTCGTGCAGG
>JAZKEH010000035.1:0-6819 GCA_040387155.1 Pseudomonadota bacterium
CTCCACCTTCTTCGCTCCCGGTGCTCCTCGCATGATCTGGCTTGGCGCCCGCTATCGCTTCGGCCAGTAACCTTCCCGTTTCCCAACAAACCAACCCGGCGGGCACAGCATCGCACCGTCAGCTATTGCCGTCGGACAGGAATTGGAAGAGGAAAAAAATGAGGCGAGCCCTTGGGAGGTTAGGGAGTAACCGGGCTCGCCTCACCCCAAGAAGGGAGAGACCATCAGCCAGCAGGGGGGGTACTTCACCAGCTGATGTTTATGTTTACCAGTCGCTGTACATCTGCACGGTGTTTGCGCAATTGCCCGCTCCATACTGGTGGCAGTGAGACTAGGCCCCGCCCATTGACATGGCTTGGGTCAGTAATGAAAGCTTGTGAAACGTTATGAACGGGCGCTCGCGCAGCAGGTCGTGGACACTAAAAGTGACACCGCTACCCTAACAGGCTAGATTCACCAGTCTCGGGTTGCGGCCAAAAGCGCGGCAAGCACTACGGCTACTTCCAGGGGACGAAAGTCACGATATATCCCCGATGTACTGCCGATAAAGTCCCTATAGTCAGCTACAGTCCACGTAAATCCCTGTTGGAGCTCACAGGATGCTTAATGAAACCGGTGGCCACGCCTCCCGGCGGCGAGTCGAATTCGCCGGGTTCCGGTTGGATATTCAACGGCGGCAATTGACCACTCTCGACGGCAATCCCGTCACACTGAACTCGCGAGCTTTTGACACCTTGCTGGCTCTGATTGCCAGACGCGGTGAAACCCTTTCCAAACAGGAGTTGCTGGAAGAGGTATGGCCCAATGCTGTGGTGGAGGAAAACAATCTCAACCAGGCTATCTCGTCGCTGCGCAAGGCACTGGGCGACAACCGCGAAGACGCCAGGGGCCGTCACCAGATCATCCTGACCATCCCGGGTCGCGGCTACTGCTTTGTTGCTGATATCAAGAGCGTGGATGAGGCGCCGCCTGTCGCGCAAACCGTTGCGAGCGTCATTTCCCCTGAGTTACCGCCGGTGGAGGCAAGCACTCCGCCCCCCGTACTGCCGCCGCAGTACCGCTACCTGACGCCAGCGTTCATGGCGTTTGGCTTTCTGGCAGTGCTGCTGCTTGCCATTGGGGGTGCTGCGTTGATGGATCGTGGCGAGACCCCGGCCATTGCCGAGACAACAGCAATCTCCAACCAGCCGGCCACGGCTCCCGCGCTTACCGGCATCGCCGAAGCGTTGCCACACTCGGTCGCGGTACTCCCGTTCACCACCCGTGGCTTTGACCCCACCAAGGAATTCTTTACCCGCGGCCTGCATGACGAACTGGTACACCAGCTCAACCGGGTCAGCGACCTCAACGTTGTCATGCGCGTGTCTGTGCAGCGCTTTCGCGACAGCCAGTTGCCGGCAGCCGAAATTGCGCGTCAGTTGAAGGTGAGTTCGCTGCTGGGCGGCAACGTGCGCTTCTCCGGCAACCGGTTCCAGCTCGATCTGCAGATGAGTGATCCGTACACCGGACTGAATCTCTGGTCCGCGTCCTATGACATTGATCTGGGCAACATGCCGGAAATTGCCGCGATGCAGCTGGATATCGCTACCCACGTGGCCTCGGCACTGGATGCGGTGCTGCTGCCACAGGAAGCGGAACAACTGGCGCGCGTGCCTACGCTGTCAGCCGCCGCCTTCCAGAGCTACCTGAAAGCAGTGGCAGCCCAGGTGCAGGGCGATTACCCGAGTGCGCGCTTCCAGTTGCAGCAGACCATCGACACCGATCCGACCTATATCAGGGCCATGGTGCGCTTGTCGCAGATGAACAACCTGCTGGCGACCACGCCGGTGACCTCTCGCATAGAGCACTTTGCGGAAGCGGCCGCTGCTGCACGCCAGGCACTGGCACTGGATCCTGATTCGCCGGATGCGCATTCTGCACTGGCGACCACTCTGCAGAATTCGGGAGACTGGAAAGCAGCTGCCGCCGAATATCAGCTGGCTCGCCGATTCGGTTCACCGGTGGACTCCTCTGGCTCCTATGCAATGTTCCAACTGTCAGTCGGCGATTTCGCCGGGGCGCGCAGCACACTGAAGCGTCAACTGCAGAACGATCCCGTCAATCTCACCGCACGTGGCTTCCTGATGATGGCCGAAGAACTGCTGGGCAATCGTGAGCAGTCATTGCGTGAGTACGAAAAGGGCGAAGCAAAAAGTTTTGAATGGTGGGGCGACAACACTGGCCTGTGGCTGGCACTTGGTCGTGATGATCGCGAGTTCCTCGAAAAATCAGTGCGTGAGTTCAACCGCTTTGTGCTGCGCGAGATGCTGGACAAGTACGCGCAGCCTGATCAGGCGCTTGAACAGTTGCGCGTTATCTACAACGACATGGCCGGGTGGGACTCGGGACAACTCGTCAATGCGTCAATGTTCGCCGCGTACTATGGGGAAGACAAAATGGCGATGGACATGTTGCGCGTCGGCTTGCAAGACAACTGGGTCAATACCTACATCCTGTGGTTGCCGGTGTTCGACAAGGTGCGTCAGAGTCCCGAGTTCAGCGAGTTTGTAGAGCAGGCAGGTTTCGCTGACTACTGGCGTCAGCAGGGCTGGCCGCAAGTCTGCAAACCCGTCAGCGATACCGACGTCTCCTGCGATTGGCAGGCGATCCCTCGCGCGCAATAAATTAGTCGCTTGCCATGACTGTATCGGTGGCTTAGGGTCACACCGATGCGCCGTTTCTACCAACCCTACCTCGATTTCCTCAAACTCCCCGACGTTGCTGCCCTGTTTCTGGTAGCGGCTGTGTCGCGCATGCCAATTAGCATGACGGCATTGGCATTGACACTGTACTTGCGCGTCACGCTCGGTGACTTCGCCAAGGCTGGTATTGTTGTCGGCGCTTATTTTGTGGCGATTGCATTGGTAGGTCCTGTGCTGGGGCGCTTGATTGATCGCATCGGCCCGCGACTGCCGCTGTTGGTGACCGGCTGGTCGCAACCGTTCGTATTGACCGGCGTCTTCGCTGCCGCGCACTGGCAGTTGGGTTTTCCAGTTGTGTTGGCAGCAGCGATCTTCGCAGGCTTGTTACCTCCACCCATCACGATATTGACGCGCACGCTTTGGCGGTATCGTTTCGCAGACGAAGCGGACCGACGCATGGCCTATTCGCTCGACTCCGTGATGACCGAACTCAACTTTACACTGGGACCGGCCATCACCGGTCTGTTGGTGGCATTGACGTCGGCCCACATCACGCTTGTCATCGCCATCGTGTGCAACTTTCTCGCCTTTCTTTTGTTTCTCAATTCACGCTCGCTCGCGTATTGGAAACCGGAAAAAAATGGCGGTGAGCGGCATTGGCTGGGACCGCTGACAGACGGACGTCTGGTTGCCTATTTCTGTCTGGGCTTCGGACTGACGTTCTGCCTTGGCCTGTTCGAGGTGGGCTATCCGGCCTATGCAATTGCTTCACCCGCATTGGCAGGCTTGCTGATCGCGCTGAATGGGCTGGGCAGTGCCTTCGGTGGTGCGCTGTATGGCACCTGGCAAAGCAACAAGACGGTAGAGCAACAGTATGCGTGGGCGCTGACCTTTCTGATCGTGCCGTTTGTGTTGCATGCGCTGTTGCCACAACTGGCAGTTTTCATTGTGGTGGCTTTCGTCGGCGGCTTTGCCATTGCACCGGCGCTGACGTCCGTGACCTTGATGACGACGAAGCGGGCGCCAGCACTGTATGCCACTGAAGCGTTGACGTGGTCGTCCACCTTCATCATCAGTGGTCTCGGCGCTGGCATGGGTGCTGCGGGTTACATCATTGAAACTTTCTCGCTGACGACGATGTTCTGGGTCGGCGCCGGCGTAGTCGGTACGATGGCGTTGTGTGCGTGGTTAATGAAAGAATAAGCCGTCGCACGACCGAAGGTCGCGCTATGGCTTCACGGGTGAGCCAGCCTGCGCGCTATGCGCTTCGGCTTGGCGGGCCTTCATAACATATGACTCACCGCTACAAAGCTGGAGCTGTTGAATGACTACTGCTGTACCCACACGTCGTTTTGGTTGTACCAACACGCAGGTTGCTGCCGTCGGGCAGGGCACCTGGATGCTGGAGGAGACGTCATCGCAACAGGCTGTTGCTGCGTTGCAGCGCGGTATGGATCTCGGCTTGACCCACATCGACACCGCCGAAATGTACGGCAACGGTGCGGCCGAACGCATCGTCGGCATGGCCATCAAGGGCCGGCGCAAGGATGTGTTTCTTGTATCAAAGGTATTGCCGTCGAATGCATCGCGCCGCAGTACGTTGCAAGCGTGTGAAGAGTCATTGCGACGTCTCGGCACTGACTATCTCGACTGCTACCTGTTGCACTGGCGTGGCAGGATACGTCTCAGTGAGACGCTGGAAGCCTTTGAAACCTTGCAGCAGCAGGGCAAGATCCGCAGCTTTGGTGTCAGCAATTTCGATGTGAATGATCTGGACGAGGCGCTCTCGATAGTAGGGCCTGGCAAGCTCGCCTGTAACCAGGTGCTGTACCACATCCAGCAACGCGCCATTGAGCATGCGGTAATTCCGTGGTGTCAGCGTAACGACGTCGCCGTCGTCGCCTACAGTCCCTTCGGCCATGACAGTTTTCCGTCGCGCGGCAGCAGGGGCGGGGAAGCACTTGAGCAACTGGCCGCCAAACATGCTGTCACGCCACAACAGATCGTCCTGGCGTTTCTCGCGCAAAAGAGCGACGCGTTTCCCATTCCAAAGTCAGTCAACCTCCATCATATTGCCGCCAATGCCGCTGCTGCTTCGTTACAGCTCAGCGTCGAAGAATTGGCCGCCATTGATCAGGCTTTTCCGCGTGGCCCCAAGCCGCGTACGCTTCCCACCATTTGAGTTATCTGTGCCAAACAAATCCGATGAAAAGAAATCCATGCGGCTCGACCGCTTTCTCAGCCACAGCAGTGGTCTCAGCCGCAACCAGGTGAAAGTGTTTCTGCATCGCGGCGACGTCCATGTCGATGGTGAGCCCGCGCGCAATTCCGGCTTGCAGGTGAGTGCACAGAATCGCATCACGCTCGAAGGTGAGGAGCTGCAGTGGCCACGCCATTACTACGTGATGCTGCACAAGCCGCTGGGTTACATCTGTTCCACCGAAGAGGGTGAGCACCCGGTGGTAGCGTCGCTGATCGATCAGCCGTGGGCGGCGAATCTGCACAGTGCAGGCAGGCTCGATGCTGATACGACGGGTCTCGTGTTGTTGACCAGCGATGGCAGCTGGAGCCACGCGCTGACGAGCCCGCGTCGCCACTGCGACAAGACCTATCTCGTGGGTGCCAAGCATCCATTGCAGCCGGATCTCGTTGAGCGGTTTGCCGCAGGTGTTGTGCTGAATGACGATCCGAAACCCACCTTGCCAGCACGGCTGGAAATCATTGACGAGCTCACTGCCCGCGTCACGCTGCACGAAGGTCGCTATCACCAGGTGCGTCGCATGTTTGCCGCCTGCAGCAACCGCGTTGAATCGCTGCACCGCGAAAGCATTGGTACGGTAGCGCTGGACGCGACATTGCAACCCGGCGAATGGCGCGAACTCAGCGAGCAGGAAGTCACCAATGTCTGACGATACCTTGTCGCACCTGCTGAACCACGCCAGCAACGACGAAGAACCTGTATTGCTGGTGATTGATGAGAACGACAGCGCGTTGCCGGCACCGCGTCATGCCGAGTCCCGTGCCATCAGCAATCGCTACGATGTGTGCCACAGCGCCCGTCGCCAGCAATGGCTGTGCAGCTTCAGCGATTTCTGGTTTTCCGCCGAGCTGATGCAAGACTGCCGCAAGGCCTTGTATCGCGTGTCGAAAGAAAAGCGCGTGGTTGAGCATGTGCTGCAATCGCTGTGGCAGTTATTGCCAGTGAACGGCGAGTTGCACGTGGCGGGTTACAAAAATGAAGGCATCAAGACTTTTGCCAAGCGCATGGCCACCGCGTGGGACTGTTCGATAGCGCTGGAGCGCGGCGAGGGCAACCTGCATCTGTTCTGTTTCACCAAACGTTCAGAGCAGGCGGAACCTCTGCAGGCAGCCGACTATCACGCCCTGCAACCTATCGGCGAATGGCAGGGCAGAACCCTCCACAGCAAACCCGGCGTCTTCGCCTGGGACCGCTTCGATGCCGGCAGCGTCTTCCTGCTCGACTATCTGCCGAAGTTGTTAAGTGCCGACCACAGCAAACAACGCGCCCTCGACCTCGGCTGCGGCTCCGGCCTGCTCGCCGTCGCCCTCGCGCAAGCCGGCTATGGCGAAATCGTTGCCACCGACAACAATGCTGCCGCCATACGCGCCTGTGAATTCAATCTGCAACAACTCGCCGACGGCCAACAAGCCTACGTAATCCCCGACGACATCGGCACCTCAATACGCGGCACCTTCGACCTGATCCTCTGCAACCCTCCCTTCCATCAAGGCTTCGCCGTCGAGCAAGACCTGACCGACCGCTTCCTCGAAGCCACCTGCAGATTATTGAAGAACAGCGGCAAGGCCCTGTTCGTGGTGAATTCCTTCATCCCACTGGAACGCAAGGCGAAGGATTGGTTTGGCAACGTAGAGAAGGTTGCTGACGACAGGCAATACAAATTAGTAATACTCAGTCACCAAGGAAGTACCTAACTGCACTAGAGGGACCAAGGCGGGGACAGGTTTCTGGAAACCTCGAAGGCCATGGATGGCCTGAGCGGTAGCCTACAGGGACGTACTCGTGGCGGTTCCAGAAGCCTGTCCCCGCCTTGGGCCTTGCTCGAGCAATAGGTGTTTACTGCGGATTCCGAATCTGCGCCAACATCTCCGCACTATC
>JAZKEH010000036.1:0-2670 GCA_040387155.1 Pseudomonadota bacterium
AGTAGTACCGTCGGCTTGCGACTGGGTGACGTCGGTATTGCGACCAACAAGTGCGAGCGCTTCGGCGGTCTTGCCTTCGCTGGCGAGCTGCAGCAGTTGCTGTTCGTTGCCGTCTACGGCGAAGGCTGCATTGCTGACGAGTACAGCGAGCACAGCGGTTGCCAACGCGTTCTTGATTGCTTGTGTTTTCATGTTCGTTGCTCTCGATGAGCTCACTTTCTATTTACTGGCGCTTGTAATCAAACTTCGCTGATCAAGCCTGTTGCATCGCCAAGCTCTGACTGCGGCACACCCACGCGATCCAGAATCGTCAGCATCAGGTTCGACACCGGCGTGCGTTCTGCCGTCATGATGTGCTGGTTGCCCTTGATGCGGCCACCGGCAGTACCAATGATTGCCGCGGGCAGCGGCCAGTGATCGTGCGCGTTCGAGTTGCTCATGTTGCTGCCGTACAACAGCATGGCGTTGTCGAGCATGGAGCCCTTGTCGCCATCGGGCAACGCGGCCAGCTTGTCGACAAATTTCGCGAACACCTTGCTGTGGTATTCCTGGATGACCATCAAACGCGCCATCTTGGCCGGATCGTTCTGGTGATGCGACAGCGGATGGAACGCATCGGAAATGCCGACGTGGTTGTAGGTCTGGTTCGAGACTTCGGCAGCGAACATCATGTTGGCGATGCGCGTGATGTTGCCCTGGTAAGCCAGCAGGATCAGGTCCATTTGCAGGTTGATGTGTTCATCGAAGCTGCCGGGGATGCCGAGTGGGGCGTCAGGCAGGATCAGCGCGCCAAGATCGTGTTCCGCCGTTTTCTGCACACGGCGTTCCACTTCGCGCACGGTTTCCAGATAGTCGCCGAGGCGGCTCTTGTCAGCAGCGCCGAGTTTTTTCGCAAGGTCATTGGCTTCGCTGACCATCAGGTCGAGCACGCTGGAGGTCTGCGCACCGAGACGTTCACGTTCGGCGGCGTTGTCACCCACACCGAACATGCTCTGGAACAGTTTGCGCGGATTGTTTTCCATCGGCAGCGGCGTGGTGGGCGTGCGGAAAGAAATGGTGCCGGAGTAGCTGCAACCGTAGGCGCGATCGCAGGCGCCAGCGGCGCCGCTGGTTTCGGTGGCAACTTCGATGGACGGCAGCGGCGTGTCCTGACCGAGATGCAGCGCAGCCAGCTGATCGATTGTCACACCACCGAAGGGTTCATGACTGACGCGCGGTGCGGCGCCGGTAAGCCAGGTGCCCGGCGTGATGGCATGCACGGGACCATAGGCGCGCTTGTTTTCCGTGTTGGACACAATCGTCATCAGCGATTTGTATTTTTCCAACGGCTTCAGGAGGCTTTTCAGTTCGAAATCGCTGCCGACTTTGTCAGGCGTCCAGTTGCCCATGACGGCGCCGTGCGGGAAATAGAAGAAGCCGAGACGCGGCGGTGTTACCGCAGCGGTTTGCGCGAGTGCGGTGCTGGCCGGGATCATCGCATCCAGCAGCGGCAGTGAAATGGTAGCCAGTGCACTGCGCAGAAAGGTGCGGCGTGCGAGATGTTTCTTTGTAATGAACATAGGGAGTCTCCTCTACGTATCGTTAGTTACAGGCTTCCCACTTGCAGCTCTTCGCTGGGAACGGTGATTTTCTGGAACTGGTCGCTGGCAATGACGCCCTTGATGATGGCTGACAAACGGTAATCGTTTTCAGCGGCATCGCGCACGATCTCGCGTACGGCCGGCATGTCGTGTGCTTCAACACCGCGACCGATTGCATACATCAGCAACTTCTCGGTAAACACGAGCGCAAACTGATCCGGTCGTGCAACCAAGGCAGCGCGCAAATCATTGATGCCGCCCAGCGGTGTGCCGTCGGCCAGCTTGCCGGTGGCATTGATCGGTTCGTTGCCGGCATCGCTGTCGCGGATGCGCCATTCACCAATCGCGTTGAAATTTTCGAGGGCAAGACCGAGTGGATCCATTACATCGTGGCAGCCAGCACAGGCCGGGTTGTCGCGATGACGCTCCAGACGGGCACGTACGGTTTGCGACATCGTCGCGCCCTCTTCCGTTTCCGGAAAGGCCGGCACGTTACGCGGTGGGTTCGCCGGTGGTACACCGAGAAAGTTTTCCATGATGTAGGCGCCGCGAATAACCGGTGTGGTGCGGTTGGCGTACGACGTCACCATCTGCACGCCACCCTTGCCGAGCAAGCCACGACGTTCCTGCTGCGTCAGTTTCACTTTGCGGAAGTTGTCGCCCTTCACGTCGGTGATGCCGTAGTGCAGCGCGAGGTCTTCGTTGAGGAAGGTGTATTCCGAGGTCAGCAGCTGATGCAGATCGGCGTCTTCTTTCAACAGGTCGGCTACGAACAGTTTGATTTCTTCCTGGAACGCATCCATCAAACCGGGACGGAAGTTCGGGAAGATCTCGGTGTCGGGATCAATGGTTTCGAGATCGCGCAGACGCAGCCACTCGGCGGCGAAGTTGTCGACCAGCGATTGCGCCCGCGGATCGGCCAGCATGCGGTTGATCTCCTTCTCGAGATTGTCGCCTTGCTGCAACTGGTTCTGCGAAGCGAGGTTCAACAACTGCTCATCAGGCACTGTGCTCCACAGGAAGAAGGACAGACGTGAGGCCAGTTCAAGATCGCTCAGCGGCACCACGGCGCCGGGCGCAGAATCTTCGG
>JAZKEH010000037.1:0-6626 GCA_040387155.1 Pseudomonadota bacterium
CCACCACCAACGCATCACCTTCCCATTTCGCACGGGAATCACCGAACCAGAAGCCGATGGGGCCTTCGGGATGCACCGAGTCATTGGTGTGGATCGTGCGACCGCGATGCGAAAACTGGAACAGCAGGGTCAGGTCGCGGTCGCGCTGGAAAATCTGGAAGGGCTCGGGGTAGTAGATGGCGCGCGGCGTGCCGAGCGAGAAGCATTGCACGCGTGGATCAGCGGTCTCGCGGGCGGCAAAGTTTTTTGCGCGCTGTTGCAAGGCGGCGTCGGTGTAGGGAATGGCGCCGCCTTCAACAACGCCGGGACTCGGTGGAGCATCGGGGCGTGAGGCGTGCGCTTCAACACCGTAGTCAGCGGCGCTGGTGGTTTGCCAGATGCCGGAAAAATCAGGATGGCCCGACGCAGTGCGGGGAATGTCTGCCCAGCTCGTGCTGCTGGCGAGCAGCAACGCGACGGCAGGAAATACAGAACGGATGGCTTGCATGTATTGGTCTCGTACGTAGATCGTGAATTCAGAGTTGGTGACTTAGTCAGCCTTGGCGCCGGGGCTGTCTTCGGCAGCGGTGTAGAAGTCGCGCCCGTCTGGCAGCGACACGTTCGATGCGTTCACCACGGACTTGCCGTTCTTGGCGAGAAAGCCATTGACGACAACCTTGGTGCCGGTCGGGAAGTCGGTCTTGCGCAGGCCTTTCTGCAGCAGCGCATAAGGGCCGCCAAATTCGACCGCCCAATGGGTGGTGCTGCCATCGGTGTTGGTGACATCGAGATAGAGCCAGCTGTGCGGGTTGGTCCACTTCAGGTCGGTGACGACACCTTGCAGTTCTATCGGCTTGTTGGAATCGAACTCGGCGCCAAAGGCGTGGTGCGCCTGCGCAGTGTTGATGCCGAGCGCCAGCAGTGCGGAGCTCGCCAGCAAGGTGCGGGCGTAGGAGCGGGTCAGGATGGTGGCAAAGGAGCGGGACATGGGACTTTCCTCAAAAGTGGACTTTGCCACTGCCATAGCAACCGCTGTGCCAGCGTTCGGCCATCGCTTATGGGTGTGAGGAAGTGCTTGATGTACAAGGAGTTATGGCGGGAAGGGAGAAGCCGGGTGGGGATCAGCAGCGCTGCAGCTGTTGCATGCCAAACAGTCGCGCAGGTCTACAGTTGGATTTGCAACAGCAGAGCTGTGTAGGGCAGCGAACAGGATTTGATCGGTATGGCAGGAGCGGCGGCTGAAGCTTGCGTCCGGACGCGCTCTTCTATTCGGCTTTTTTCTTTGTCGAGGCCGGCGTCGTCAGCCGTGGAAAGCTTTTGTTGGCGAGGGCCAGACACTGCTGTTCAAACTGGCGGTAGTCGCTGACGACCTGCTTGCCCAGTTCGGTCAGCGTGGCGCCACCACGACCCTGGCCGCCTTGCTGGGTTTCATACAAGCCATGACCATAAACGCTGTTGACCTCATCCAGCAGCAACCAGGCCTGCCGATACGACATGCTCATCGCGCGCGCAGCCGCCGAGATGGAACCGGTCTCCGCCAGCAATTCCAGCAGCCTTATCTTGCCTGGGCCAACGCGGCCGGCGTGCTTGTCGTAAATGAATTGGATGTTGAGACGCATCATGGATATCGAGTTGCCTCAGGGCGCCTTGCAGGAAAAATTTTCGGCGGCCTTGCTGTCGCCGCTGCCATCGTAATGCGGATGCTGCGGATACGGGCACAGCGGGCGGCTCACGCCGGGCATGCTGTTGCCAGTGGCGAGCACACTGGCAGGCGCCTTGTCGTTCTCCACCCATTCAATGATCGGCGTCAGCATGTCGAAGTTGTCGAGCGTGGCGGTGCCGCCCTGGCAATGGCCCATGCCGGGCACCATGAACAAGCGGCTCCATTGATCGACAGTCTGCAGACCACCGTTGGCTGCCGCCATGTTCTCGTAGTACGTCAACGTATCGATGGCCGAGAACCATGGATCGGCCATGCCGTGATAGAAGATGTGCTTGCCGCCGTCCGCAGCGAACGACGACACGTTGGTGGAAACGCTGTCACCAATCGCGGTATTGATATTGGAAGCGGCAATGAATTCGGCATCGACATCCTGGCTCATCATTTTGCCGGACGGCGCGCCTTCGGGTGGCGTGCCACCGCCGAGAATGCCGGGAATGAAGCCGGGATCAGCACTGCCGGTGTCGAGCTGATGACGTGAATACACCTGCACTCCGCGACTATCGACCGGACCTGCCAATGCCGTTGCCAATGCGGTTGCCTTCTCCGGTGCGAGACACGATGCACTGTTGTCGCCAGCCTTGCAGGCGATCGTCTGTGGATCAAACTTGCAGGCGGCGACATTGAAGACCAAACCGTCTTCGGCGCCATCAAGCGCATCGCAGCTCTTCTTCAGGCCGTTGATGATCAGAGTCTTCTCGTCCGCGGAATAAGCGGGCAGCGGCTCACCGTTGGCATCCTTCGGCGCCGCCTGGTTGAACTGCACGTTGATCCAGCGCAGCGCAAGATTGGAGAGGCCGGTGCGTATCGCTGGCGCGCCCGAGACAATGCCATCGAACAGATAGGGATAACGCTGCGCCATGATCATGCCTTCGCGGCCACCGGTAGAACAGCCAACGAAGTAGGAGTGATTGATCTCGCCACTGTAGTACTGCGAGACCAGCGGCTTGGTGGCCTGCGCCACCCGCATGTTGCCGAGAAAGTAGAAATTGAGCGCGGCTTCCTGATCAGCCATGAAGCTGCCATCGAACACGCTGCCTTCATGACCACTGTCAGTGCTGACAACCGCAAAGCCGCGATCGAGAGCGGACTGGCCACCGCTGGCGGCTGCGCCAAGCGGTTCGCCGAGCGATCCATTGAGACCGCCACCACCCTGGAACAGATAACGACCATTCCAGTTGTCGGGCAGGTTGACGGCGAAGCGCAGTGCATAGGACTTGCCATCAGCGCCGGTGCGGCGATCGATCTCGCCTTCAATATGACAATGCGCGGGTAACGTTGCACCGGGTCCACGCGGACCTGCAGGCAACTGGCGCGCTGCATCATGCGAGGCTGCAGTCACTTTCAGATTGATGCCAGCCGGTGCATAACCCATCAGCGCTGTGCAGGCCGCTTCGGATTGCGCCAGCGCCGGCATCGCTGCGGCCATAAGGGGTATCGAGAAATAGCGGGACAGGGACAACAGCGACGAATGGCGCATGGGAATTATTTCCTCTTGTTGTTTTTGTGGAGACGCTCGGTAGCTTCCAGCAGATCACTTGCATTGGCCAGCAACAGATCGAGCTGGCGTTTCAGTTGCACTTCATTGATACCCTGCAACATCACCCGTTCGTTGCGTTGCACGATAGGACGCAGCTTTTCCAGCATGTCCTGGCTCTTCGGTGTCAGCCGGATCAACTGCGCGCGTGCATCAGCAGGATCGCTCTCCTTGCTGACCCAACGCTTCTGCAGCAGCTGCGTTACCGAGCGGCTGACCCACGCCTTGTCGACGCGCGAACGACGCGCCAGTTCATTGATGCTGAGCGTGCCGCTGTCGAACAGCAGATTCATGATGCGCAAGTCAGTCGAGCGCAAACCACGCGCACCGATCGAAAAGCGCGCCAGCTGGTTGATGACTTCCTTGATGCGGCCGAGTCTGACCTGGATCAGGTCTTCGAGCGGTGCGTTGCTGGCGGACACCACTGCAGCTTTCTTCGTGTTCTGCGTGCTCTTGCCGGCAGCTGGCTTGATAGCGACTTTCCTGGTGGCTTTCGTAGCAGCTTTCGTAGCAGCTCTGGTGCTGGTGGCCTTCTTGCGAGGCTTTTTATTTGGGGTTGTTTTGTTCATGGCAAGGTCATTGGGGGAGAGGCCTACGTTATACTTGAGCCATTAAATAAACGCGAGTTGCCCCATGGAAAAAATGATTGAAATGTTGATGGTCCGATCCCGCTGGCTGCTGGCCCCGATCTATCTGGGGTTGAGTCTGGGATTGATCGCCCTGATGGTGAAATTCTTTCAGGAAGCGTGGCATTTGTTTGCCGTGCTGTTCGAAGCCAGCGAGGCCGATGTGGTGCTGATGACGCTGTCGATGGTTGACCTGTCGCTGGTGGGCGGTTTGCTGGTCATGGTCATGATGAGTGGCTATGAAAACTTCGTATCGACGATTGAGGCGAAGGAAGACAGCGACAAATTGCCGTGGCTCGGCAAGCTGGATGCTTCAACCATCAAGATGAAAGTCGCGGCCAGTATTGTGGCCATTTCGTCGATTCACTTGCTGCGGGTATTCCTGAATCTGGTCAATCTCGATAACCAGAAGGTCATGTGGTACGTGATTCTTCACCTGACCTTTGTGGCGTCAGCATTTGCGATGGGCTTGCTCGACAGGTTGGCGAAAAAGTAAGACTGCTAGAAAATTCCATAGTCGATCAAATCGACAAAGTAGCCTGTGACAGTCAGCGTGATTGTCACTGGCTCTGCTTCCAGATTCAGCCAGAACCAGCCGTGCTCGCCATCGAAAGGCGCCGTCAGCGTGCCGTTGCCCCCCGTGCTTTCCTGCTCTTCCTTGTAGCGCACAAAGAAGTCGGGACCGAATGACGGATCGTGGCCGTGGTAGTCGACGTAGACCAGGCCCTTCTCGGTCTTCCACGAAAACGCGATGGCCTTGGCGGCCAGCATCTTCACTTTGACTTCGGTTTCGCCGTTGGGCGGGATCACGATCTGCAGCGTGCGGGTTTGTGGCGGCGCGGGATCGTCCTGGAATACGGCGGGATTCGGCAGCGGCGTTGGCTCGCCAGCCTCCGGAATTTCGACTTCACGAATCACTTCATTGCCGCCGATAACATCCGTCATCGTAATGGTCTTTGTCGGCGCTGCCGCCATGGACGTGAGTCCCAGCGCGTTGCCAAAGCCGGTGTAGTCGATGCCGTATTCGGCCGGCAACACGATGAGCACCAGAATCAGCGCAGCAGCGCCAATGGCGGCGGCCATGCCTTGCAGCAATTTGCGTGGTGATGGAGCGGGAACGGAGGACGGATTGTTGCTCATGGGATTTCTCGCAGAAAAAAGTTCAGGCGCCGTGTTTTGTATCAGGAGAATCAGGCGTTGGTAAGAAGACCTGTTAGTTGATAACCGAACAATACAAAGCCGGCCGTCATGATGATCATGTTGCTGAGATAGGCGCGATTGATGAACGAGGGACTTTGTCGCCACCAGCTGAATACCAGCAGGATCAGCGCCAGTGCGGTGAACTGGCCGAGTTCAACGCCCAGATTGAAACCAATCATGTTGGCCACAAGACCATCACTCGACAATTGCAGGTCCTGCAGCTTGGTCGACAGACCAAAGCCATGCACAAGACCGAACAGGAATACGGCAAGGCGCGTATCTACGCTGAAGCCCAGCAGCTTGAAGCCGCCGACATTTTCAAATGCCTTGTAGACAACAGAAAGACCGATGACCGCATCAACCGCAAACGGATTCACGCGAATGCCGCCGAGCACACCAATGAGCAGTGTAATGCTATGGCCCAGCGCGAACAGACTGACGTACAGCGCCACGTCCTTCATGCGGTACAGGAAGAAGATGACGCCGGCGAGAAACAGCAGATGGTCGTAGCCCGTCACCATGTGCTTGGCGCCGAGATAAAGATACGGGATGAACTGCAGGCCGCTGATGCTTTCAAGAAACTGCGCATCGCCTTCGGCAACGCCGTGGGCAAACAGGCTGGCAGGAAACAGGCAGGCGAGCAGGCAAAGCGGGA
This sequence comes from Pseudomonadota bacterium, assembly GCA_040387155.1. GTDB lineage: Bacteria > Pseudomonadota > Gammaproteobacteria > Pseudomonadales > Pseudohongiellaceae > CAILUG01. The sequence continues at coordinate 5,718 of JAZKEH010000037.1, forward strand.
ACAGGAACCAACGTGTCCATGGTCCCGTTCTGCCAACGTGAAGGTAGTGGTTGTGGCGATTTGTCATGTTTTCCATTGTCGCGCTGAACTGTGTCGGTAAAACGAACTACATTAAGCCTCTTTCACACTGTTTGTTCCAGTCTGCTTGCCACCGCGTCCCACTGGATGTTCTTGAAGAAAGCATCAATGTACTGGGCTGCTGCCGCGCCGAAATCCATCTGGTACGAATGTTCATACATGTCGAGCACCAGCAAGGGCATGGTGGCAGCTGGAGCCTGCGCATGATCGCCCATCCAGTAGTTTTCAAGCTGCTTCAGATGGGTGTTGTAACCAAGCATGACCCAACCGGAGCCGCCGCCAAGGCCGGTGGCCATGCGGCGGAATTCGGTTTCCCAGGCATCGAAGCTGCCGAAGGCTGCGCCTATTCTTGTGCGCTCATTGGCGCCGGCCTGGCCGTTGCCACCGAGGTTGTCGAAATAGTACTCATGCAAGACGACTGAGCCTGTCCGCAACAGATGTTCACGCTTCAGATCGTTATAGATGTAGGCGGGGGCATCGGCTTTGAGCTGGAGCAACTGCTGCTTCACGGCAGCGAGTGCGCGCACGGAACCGCCATAGTTGTTTTCCCAATGCGAACGCAGCATGCGCTCCGACAAGCCGTTGAGTTTGGCCGGATCGAAGGCCAGTGGTTTCAACTCGGTACTGGCGGTAAAGGCAGGTGCAGCGACTGGACTGTCGGCGGCCTGCAAGCTGCTGGCGACCCCAATTGCAACCGTAGCGACAGCAGCAGCCTGCAACATTGAACGACGTTGTGGATCATGCGGAGTCATAAGTATTCCTCTTGTTGGTTGCGACAATCTGGAAAAGGTTACAGCAAAAACTGCACAGCAAGCCCGCATACAGCGGAGG
>JAZKEH010000037.1:6636-6860 GCA_040387155.1 Pseudomonadota bacterium
GGGTCATAAGCATTCCTCCTTTTGGTTGTGACAATACAGAAATCGGTTACAGCAAAAACTGCACAGCAAGCCCGCATACAGCAGAGGCGGCGATGACTTCCATGACGCCGCGTTTGAAGCGCAGCAATGCAATTGCAGCAGCCACGGCGATGAGCGCTGCCGGCCACTCAAACACGCCGCTGAAGCCCTGCGGCCACAACACGTGATAACCGAAGAACAGTGCC
>JAZKEH010000038.1:0-6991 GCA_040387155.1 Pseudomonadota bacterium
TGGCTCAAACCCAACACGACAAGTCCCAGCCCCAGTGCTATGGCGGCAACAAACAACGCAAGCGCGATGGCTATCATCAGTATTGCCCTCGGCTGCAATCGTCAAAAGTGTTCATTGCCTGAGCCATGCTCTCGCTGTTGCGCAAGGTTGCTGTGGTGTTCCACAAGCTGCCGTCGCGAGAGAAGTCACTTCAGCGCCCCGCCTCTGCGTCCGGTCTTGCGATTGCATACATGGCCTTGCTGAAGCGGCGCATCAGGCCAACCGGGTCTTTGTCGAGCACGTAAAGGTTGTTGTGGGTTTTGCCTTCATGGAATTCGAACTCGGCGTTCGCGCCCAGTCCATTCAGCGTATCGCGCAGTTTGTAGACGGAATCTTCCAGGTAATGGTCGTCGGCAGTGCCTACATAGAAGTGCAGTTTCCCGTCGAGTGCTGGCTGCAGCGTGGCCCAGTTACGCGTGAGATAGACCGACAGGTCGAAGTGTTCGCGCCAATAGGCGGCTACGGCCGGGTCTACCGCGCCCGTGCTGAGGTCGAACAGCGGCCGCGTATTGCCAGCCGCATCGCGCGGGCTGAACGCCCAGTCCATGGCCTGGAAAACGCCGCCTTGTGGTCCCAGTACATCTTCGTAATGCGCAGTGTCTTCAATAGTGGTCAGTATGACTCCGCCACGACGCGCTACGCCTTTGCTCACGCCTGCTGCATCGGTGTAAACGTTGGCGGAGGCACTGTACAGATCAGTCTTCAGAAATGCAGTGAAGTCGAGCGGATCCGGTGCGGTTGACCAACTGCCACCGAAGACAGCCGGGAAATGTGTCTGCAGCCACGCCGAGGTCCAGCCGCCAGAACTGTGGCCGATCAGGAAGCGACCATTGGGGCGCGCATCCATGCGATAGCGCTGTTCCAATGCCGGGATGAATTCCTCGACCAGCGCCGAACCCCACGGCCCGATGGCATCGCTGTCAACGAATAACGTAGGGCCGTACGGCGTCTGGAAGTCGAGAAAAACCCAGATCATTGACGGCTCATTGCTGACGTCGAACATGTCGAGCAGGCTGGCAAGATCGAGATTGGCCTTGTGGGTCGCGCTGAACGTGCCGGTCATGTAGATCACGGGCCAGGTGCGATCAGTGTCGGGGGCGTAATCCTTTGGCAGCAGCACCCACGCCTGCAGTGACGTGTCCTGCTGACGAAAGGTCGATAGCTGCTCGCTCTTCAGCGAAAACTCCTGCAAGCGCGGACGTACCGCTTCGCGTCGCAGCTGATCCTGTTCGCTACTGCCGGGGAATTCCCAGAGGGCGGGTGCGGCAACTTCCTGCGATAACGTAAATACGGCATCTGTTGTCAGTGGCAGCGATACCGACTGCACCGGCGAATGCAAATCGCCGGGGCCACTCTGTTCAAAGTTGTAGCTGTGATCGCGATCCAGCAAGGCCATCGCCAGATACTTGCCTGGCGGCAAGTCGGTGAATGCTGTTTTGTAGGCAGTGGAAGCGTCGATAGAGATGCTGGCACCCGGTGCCAGTGCGGTGACCTCTTGCGCGGCCACGCTGACGCCGCCGGGAGAGGTGCCGTTGGTAGAGAGCATGGCAGGCTGCTTGCCATCGTCGGGCTTGACCAACAACAGCAAACGACCATCGGGCTGGCTTGTATTGCTGGCGGGCAACGTCACTTGCCACTCGGCCGCGTTGACTGCGGAGAAGGAAGCGGTGGTACCAATAAAAACAACGGTGAGCAGTCGGCGGCGCAGGGAAGATTTCATGCAGATTCCGTTCTGTGTGGATGGGTCGGCGCTGTTTTTAGCAGCAACGGCGTCGCAAGTAAAAGGGGCAATGGAGCGAGCTCACGCCGGGACTGGAATTGCCGGCAGCGGACGCCTATGCTCTGTGCCCGGCAGGCACCCATAACAACAACCATAATCGAAAAATCCACGCAGACCTCGTCACCGAGGGGGGAAACCATGTTCGCGCGCAAACTCACTTACGTATCCATTTTGTTGGCCACCGCAGTGCTGCAAGCCTGCAGCAATGATGCGCCGCCGGAAGCAGCGGCGGTTCCGCAGGTTGCACCTGCTTCACCCGCTACTGCTGCGGCAGCACCCGGTGGCGCCGCCGCCAATGTCACTGCCGACCGGCTGCTGAATGCCGAGAGCGAACCCGGTGAGTGGATGTCGCATGGTCGTACCTATAACGAACAACGTTTCAGTCCGCTCGATGAGATCAATACCACTAACGTGAACCAGCTCGGCCTCGCGTTCTATTCCGATCTCGACACCCGTCGTGGCCAGGAAGCGACACCGATCATGGTGGACGGCGTGCTGTATGTATCGACTGCGTGGAGCAAGGTGAAGGCATTCAGTGCAACCAGCGGTGAACAATTGTGGGCCTACGATCCGGAAGTGGATGGCCAGTGGGCCGTTAACGCTTGCTGTGACGTGGTGAACCGCGGCGTTGCCGTGTGGGAAGGCAAAGTATTCGTTGGCACCATCGACGGTCGCCTGATCGCGCTTGATGCGAACAGCGGACAAGAGCTGTGGGACGTCAACACGATCGACAAGACCAAGCCTTACACGATCACAGGGGCACCGCGCGTCATCAAGGGCAAGGTATTGATCGGCAACGGTGGCGCTGAACTGGGCGTGCGCGGTTACATCTCGGCCTACGATGCCAATACCGGCAATCTCGACTGGCGCTTCTACACAGTGCCTGGCAACCCGGCTGACGGTTTTGAAAATCCCATCCTCGAAATGGCAGCTGAAACCTGGAGCGGCGAGTGGTGGAAGATAGGCGGCGGTGGCACGGTGTGGGACAGCATGTCCTACGACCCAGGCCTCGACCTGTTGTACATCGGCGTTGGCAATGGCTCGCCGTGGAATCGCAAATTCCGCAGCAATGGTGAAGGTGACAACCTGTTCCTGTCGTCCATCGTGGCGCTCGATCCAGATGATGGCTCCTACGCCTGGCACTACCAGAGCACGAACGGCGAAAGCTGGGATCACACAGCCACGCAGCAGATCACGATTGCTGATCTCGAAATCGAAGGCGTGCAACGTCACGTCGTCATGCAGGCGCCCAAGAATGGTTTCTTCTATGTGATTGATGCGGCGACCGGCGAATTGATTTCTGCAGAGAAGTTCACTGACGTTGCCTGGGCCGATCACATTGATATTGCAACCGGACGCCCTGTTGAAAATCCGGCAGCGCGTTATGAGGAAACCGGCGAGCCCTTTCTCTCCACCCACAATCCGAACGGTGCACATACCTGGCACTCGATGTCGTTCAGCCCGCTGACCAAACTGGTGTACCTGCCTATTCACGGCACGCCGTTTATCTATGGCAGCGCCGCGGAATACACCACCACCACGATGGCTACCAACCTTGGCACTGATTTCAGCGGCAATGCCGCTCTGGACCCGCAGGATGTGTTGGCGAAGACCTATGGTCGCTTGCTGGCGTGGGATCCGGTCGCGCAGAAAGAAGTGTGGCGGGTTGAACGCGCAGGTCCTGCCAATGGCGGTGCCTTGTCGACAGCGGGTGGTCTTGTGTTCCAGGGCACTGGTTCCGGTCAGTTCACCGCGATGGATGCGAGCACTGGCGCCGAGTTGTGGTCGTTCCACGCGCAGACCGGCATCATCGCCGCGCCAATCAGTTATGCGATTGCAGGCGAGCAATATGTCGCCATCATGGTGGGTACCGGTGGCTCGTGGGCAATGATTGCGGGTGATACCAACATGAAGGGCTATGCGCTGGAGAACGAATCGCGTCTGCTGGTGTTCAAACTCGGCGGTACTGCCCAGTTGCCGGCACCGACGTCCTTCACGCGTCCGCCGATGACGCCACCGGCACACACGGCGTCTGATGCAACTATTGCCATGGGCGGCCCACTGTACGAAACCTATTGCGGTTCCTGTCATGGTGCCGGTGTGATTGGCGTTGGTCTGTTGCCCGACCTGCGTCGCACACCCTACCTGAATGATCCTGATGCCTTCTCACAAGTGGTGATTGGTGGCGCCCTGGCGCCGAACGGCATGGCCTCATTCGCCAGCGTGTTGAACCAGGAGCAGGCGCAAGCCGTGCGTGCCTACATCATCATGCGCGCCAACCAGGATGCGCCAGCCAACCAATAACGCAGCCGGCGGTTTTGCATAGTTAACAGGGAGAAAAGACATGGACACTGCAGACCGCCTGCACGCACTTGATGCAGTTCGCGCCATCGCGCTGTTGCTTGGCGTTGTGCTGCATTCGGCAGCGGCATTCCTGCAGGACTTTCCGATGGCGATGTGGCGCGACCAGCCCAGCGCGGTCGCGGCGGTCATCTATTTCACGATCCACATGTTCCGCATGTCGGCCTTCTTCCTGATCGCCGGTTTCTTCGCGCGCATGCAGCTTGAACGACGCGGCGTGCGCAGCTTCATCAAGGATCGCGCGAAGCGGGTGGGAGTGCCCTTGTTGTTCTTTCCGCTGGTGCTGGTTTCCATTTCGCTCGGACTGGTAGCAGGCGCCTTGCCGCACGGGGTCGACTTCCTGATGTCACTGGTGCAAGCGCCGCCCGCAGAGTCAACAGGCGAGGTGCCGGCCGCTGTCGAAGGGGGCGGTTTGAACTTCGCGCACTTGTGGTTTCTGTATTACCTGCTGCTGTTCTATGCGCTGGCACTGGTGATCCGCACGTTTGTCCACAACCTCGATCCGCAGGCAAAACTCGCAGCGCTTTGTGATCGCTTGATCGCCTTTCTGTTGAGTGGGCCGTGGGGCCCCGTATTAATTGCGCTGCCTGTTGTTGGCTGGCTCTGGCAGTTCGAACGTTGGAATGAGTGGCTGGGCTTGCCGGCGCCTACCGCCATGTTGCCGGACATGACGGCCTTGATCGGCTATGGCGCTGCCTTTGGCCTGGGCTGGTTGCTGCATCGGCAAATCCCGCGTCTGTTGGCACTCGAAAAGTCCTGGCCGATGTATCTGGCGCTTGCTGTCGTACTCACGATTGTCTGCCTCAAGCTGATTGGCACCACCCCGCACTGGCAAGGCCCTGTGCTTGCCGGTGATACGCGGCTTTACTACACCTTTGCCTACGTCATCGGCTTGTGGTGCTGGATATTTGCCTTCATCGGCGCCGCCGTGAAGTTTCTGTCGGCACCCAATGCCCGCGTGCGCTACCTCGCCGATGCCTCGTACTGGATCTACCTGCTGCACATGAGCACGATCATTTTCGTACTGACGCTGCTGCGGCCGTACGATCTGCACTGGGGCATCAAGTTCGTGCTGATGGTGGCGGGTTCATTGCCCCTTCTGTTGCTGAGCTACCACTACCTCGTGCGGTTCACGCTGGTGGGTGCCATCCTGAATGGTCGTCGACATGAACGGCCGCTGAATACGCCGGCGCCGGCAGCGCAGCCGCAGTCCTGACACCGCGCACGACAGCAACTAAATGCCTGAAATTCCCGCGCGGGGCTGGGCATCGCCGCCTGCATTCCCTTACGCTACGCACTTCATATTTCCCAGGCTGTAGCTGTTTATACAAGGTTGTTACATGAAGCGTTTTGTTGCTGTTTTGCGATCCCCGCTGGCGTTGTTCCTTTTCCTTTGTTTCGCAGCCGGGCAGGCTGCTGCCAAGCCTTATGTCTGCATGCAGACCAATGTCGGTGAGATTTGCATGGAGCTGTTTCCGGAAGCGGCACCGCAGACGGTCGCCAACTTTCTGAAGTATGTCGATGAAGGCGATTACAGCAACAGCATGATTCATCGCAGCGTGCCGGGCTTTGTCATCCAGGGCGGCGGCTATACCTTGTTCAGCAATCTGGTCAGCACCATGAGTGTCGATCCTCCGGTGGTCAATGAATACAACCAATCCAACCTGCGCGGTACCGTGGCGATGGCGCGCATCGGCGGTTCTGTGAACAGTGCAACCAGTCAGTGGTTTATCAATCTGGCAGACAATACCAATCTGGATACGGTGGATGGCGGCTTTACCGTGTTCGCCCGCGTCGTGAAGGGCATGGACATCGTCGATGCAATCGCAGCGCTGACGCGCTACAACATGACATCGTCGCTTGGTTCTGCCTTTAACACGGTGCCCAGCACGGCGCCGGTGGGCGCAGAAATTACCGCAAACGATCTGATCCGCGTCATCACCGCGTCGCGCACCGATTTCGTTGCCGGTGTCACACCGTTGCCGTATCAGTGCTCTGCTACCAGTCCTGGCAATACGCTGACTGAATTCTGCGGCAGCTCACTGACCTTCCCGGTATCGGTCGATGGCAAATTGTTTGAAGGAACGATTGTCCATATTCCGGGCCGGGCCGGTCTTGTGTTCAAAGTGGCAGCGACGAAATTGCTGGCTGATACGGGGCAGGAACGCGCTGCCTATGCGGCTGGGGTCCTGACAATTCCCTCTGTACGTATCGGAACCCGCATCTTCGACAACGTGAAGCTGAACCTCACCAGCAGCGCGCCGCTCGAACTCACCCTCAGCACTTATACCGAACGTTGATGAACGTTTGCTTGAACGCAGGGCCTGCCCCAGTCCTTGACATGCAACCAAAAGGTTGCCTATTATCTCTGCGTGCCCACTGATACTGACAAGGTCTTCAAAGCGCTCGCCGATTCCGGCCGCCGTCTGCTGCTCGACAAGTTGCACAAGCAGAATGGCCAGACGCTCGCCGAGCTCTGTGAACATCTCGACATGTCACGCCAGGCCGTCACCAAACATCTGAAGCTGCTCGAAGAGGCGACGCTGGTGGTGACGCTGTGGCGCGGGCGCGAAAAGCTGCACTACCTCAATCCGGTGCCGATCAACGAGATTGCAGAGCGCTGGATCGGCAAATACGAGAAGGGCCCCTTGCGCACACTGGCCCAGCTCAAACGTTCCCTCGAAGCCGAGGAAGGAGATTGAAATGACTACGTCGAATGCTGAAACAAAAGCTGAATCGAAATTTGTTTATGTCACTTACATCCGCACCACGCCAGAGAAACTCTGGCAGGCGCTGATCCAGCCAGAATTC
>JAZKEH010000039.1:0-1740 GCA_040387155.1 Pseudomonadota bacterium
TGGATCTCACGATAATCGATACCGTAACGGGCGATGAACTGGACATGGGTACCGAGTTTGATTTTTTCGACCTGGCGTCCTGGCCCTCGTCGACGAGTGTCACCCCCACGCAGCGCGGTAACCGGCTATTGCTGCGGGTGCTGATGGAACAGGCCGGCTTTGCCGGTGTGGAAGAAGAGTGGTGGCATTTCACCTTGCGGGACGAGCCCTGGCCCGCGCGCTATTTTGATTTTGCAAGTCGCTGAGAAGCTGCAGGGCACCATGACGAAAACAAGACAAGAACAAGAGCAGTAATCATGAGCTGTCGTCCCTTGAGGTATTGAATGAAGAGAGCTGGACGGAGTTATTCACGTGCCATCATGGAAGGCCTGAAGAACTACCCCATCAAATTCAAACTGGTTTTCATCAGTCTGGTAGTTGCCATCGTCACGCTGTTGCTGGCCACGATGGCATTCACTATTTTCCAGATCAATGGCTACCGCAACAGTCTGTTGGCAAACGTCGTCTCGGTAGCCGACGTGGTTGCCATCAACAGCAGTACAGCGATCACGGCGGGTGATGCTTCCGTTGTTACCGCCACGTTTGCCGATCTCAACCGCTTTGCCCATGTCGAGGCTATTGCCGTTCTCGATGAGCGCGGCGAAGTCATTGCGGGCTCGGGCCCCTATGCCGCGATGCTGGCAGAAATGGCTGTTGAGGTGACACATGTGGTCGACGATGCCAGTACCCGTCCCTATACCTACGCCTATCTCGACATGTCACTGCATGTAGGCGTGCCGGTGATTGCCGACGGCGTTGAGGTTGGAACAGTCCATGTGCGTTCCAGCCTGCTGCCAATGCAGCAACAGATCCGCTCGTTTGTCGGCATCGTCCTGATCGTGCTGGCCATTTCGATGTTCATCAGCTTTGGCCTGATCTCCGTGCTGCACCACATCATTTCCGATCCGATCATTGAATTCAAAAAGGCAGTTGATGAAGTAAGGCTGTACAAGAATTTCAACGTCAAGGTGCCTATTTCAACAGTGGATGAGTTGGGTCAGCTCATCACTGGGTTCAACGATATGCTCAGTGAAATCAAGAAACGCGATGACCATCTGGAGAAGTACCGCTCCACGCTGGAAAAGACGGTGCAGATCAGAACGCTCGACATCCAGAATGCGAACAAGGCATTGGAGCGCGCACTGCGCAACATTACCCAGGAGAAGGAGCGTGCCGAGCAGGCCAGCAAGGCGAAGAGTGAATTCCTGGCGATGATGAGCCATGAAATCCGCACGCCGATGAATGGCATTCTCGGCATGACGGGGCTGCTGTCAGGCACGGAACTGAACGAGGAGCAGCGTCACTATGTGCGTACTGCTTACGAGTCTGGTGAAGTGCTGTTGAGCCTGATCAATCACGTACTGGACTACTCCCGTCTCGAAGCCGGCAAGATGACACTCGACAATTCCGAGTTCGACATTGCTGATCTGGTCTCTCGTACGTGTGCGCTGTTCACCAACCAGATCAAGGCCAAGGGGTTGCGCTTCATTATTTCTATGCACCTGCAACACCTGCAGCATCTGGTCATCAGCGATGCGGACATGATCCGCCAGGTGCTCATCAACCTGCTGGGCAATGCCGTGAAGTTTACTGATGACGGTTACATTTCAGTTGCCATCGAGCAGGTGATGGACGCAGAAGGACTACCGCTGCAGCCCCTGCAACTGCTGGTCAAGGTAAGCGATACCGGCATTGGTATCG
>JAZKEH010000039.1:1750-2481 GCA_040387155.1 Pseudomonadota bacterium
CTTTGAAATTTTCACGCAGGAAGACAGCTCCACCACGCGTGAACGCGGCGGCTCGGGTCTGGGCCTGAGCATCAGCAAACGTATGGTGGAGATGCTGGGCGGCGAGATTGGCGTCACGAGTCACAAGAACCAGGGCTCGCAGTTCAGCTTTACGTTGCCATTGTCGCAGGGCAGATCGCTTGCCGACTGTTATCCGGAATTGATTGCCCGCATGGCCTCCGCGCCGCCATTGGTAGTGGCAGGTGAGGAAACCCGTGCGCTACTGACGTGTTTGCTGGCGCCGTTTGCGCTGCGCGTGCATCACTACAATGAGAAGCTAAGCCTAGAAGATAATGCGGCGCTGCTGGCGACCCAGGGTGAGGCGCCGTCCAGCATCGTCATCAGTCTCGACGGCATGCTGGAAGAGCAGCTGCGCTTCGCAATGCAGTTGCGCAAGTGCTACGCCGACTCTGCGTTGCCTGTTGTGTTCGTGCTGGAAGACTTTGAAATGTATCTGAAGGAGCGTGGCCGCCTTGGGTCGGGCTGCACGTGTCTGGCCTATCCGGTGCGTCGCGACGAACTGTATACAACGCTGGTACAGCTGAGTGAACGTCGCGTCAGCGAGCCGCTGATGTTGAGTGGGTATGGCGCGGTAACGCCCCTGTCACTGAATGTACTGCTGGTGGAAGACAATCGTGTGAACCAGCAAGTGGCAGAGATGATGATCACGAAGGCGGGTTGTCGCGTGACGA
>JAZKEH010000040.1:0-431 GCA_040387155.1 Pseudomonadota bacterium
TCATATCCAGCGCATCCAGCGCACGGAAGAACAGTGTCATGTCGGTTTCCACCAACTGGAAACTCTTTAGCAGCGCGTCGATTATCGATTTGTCATCCGCATCTGCCTGTGCGAGCCCCAGCTTGCTACGCATCATCGCCAACCAGTCTTCCTCATAGCGCTTGCGATAGCGATCCAGCGCATTCTCGAGTGGCTTCACATCCTCGATCAGCGGATACAGCGCATTGGCCAGTTGCACCAGATTCCACATGGCCACTTGCGGCTGCTGGCCAAAGCGATAGCGGCGGCCTTCGGCATCAGTGGTATTGGGTGTCCACTGTGGATCGTGCGGTTCTATCCAGCCATAGGGACCGTAGTCGATAGTCAGGCCCAGGATGGACATGTTGTCGGTGTTCATGACGCCATGCACGAACCCCACGCGCATCCAGTGG
>JAZKEH010000040.1:441-5958 GCA_040387155.1 Pseudomonadota bacterium
GGATGGTGTAGTCGACCAGTTGTTTCAACGGCACGAGTTCATTGCGCGCGGTAAAAATCTCGAATGAACCAAAACGCAAAAACGATGGCGCCACGCGGCACACGACGGCGCCGGCTTCAGCGCGTGGATTGCCATCGTAGAACATGTCGCGGATGACGGTTTCGCCGGTAGTGACGAGTGACAGTGCGCGTGTGGTCGGAATGCCCAGATGATGCATCGCTTCGCTGCACAGGTATTCCCGCAGCGAAGAGCGCAACACGGCGAGTCCATCGGCAGTGCGTGAGTAAGGTGTGGGGCCGGCACCTTTCAGTTGCAGCACCTGGTGTTGGCCGCGTGTATCTTTTAACTCCCCAAGATTGATCGCACGCCCATCGCCCAGTTGACCTGCCCAGTTGCCGAACTGGTGGCCGCCGTAGCACATGGCATAGGGCTCTGATCCGGGCAGCAATTCGGTGCCGCTGAAAATGCGCGCCAGCCGCTCGTCACCGAGTGTTGCTCTATCGAGCCCCAGTTGCTGCGCCAGCGGTTGCGACCAGGCCAGCAATTTTGCCTGCGGGAATTGCAGTGGCTGCGCCTTTGACCAGCAGGCATTGCTTACCTGGCGTCGAAAGTTGCGCAGCTCGGGATCGCCGGGCAGGTGACGGATGAAGTTGTTGTCGAGCTGAAGCGGATTGGCGGCGTTCATGGATGACTACTACTGCGAACGGGGGAGTGGGAACGAAGTATACTTGCTCACACTATCCCGCAAACCCGCCCAGACCAAGTCATCCAATGCCCGAAGCAAGTAACAGCGCCAAACTCAGCATCATCATGCCAGTGCTGGACGTGGCGGCCCGGCTGGAAGCCAGCCTGCAATCCCTGCAGCCGTTACGTGACCGTGGCCACGAGTTGCTCATCGTCGATGGCGGCAGCCGCGACGGCACTGTAACGCTCGCCCGCAAGTATGCGGATCGTGTGCTCCTCAGCGGCACTGGCCGGTCGTTGCAGATGAACACCGGCACCGAGTACGCCACCAACGATATTCTGTTGTTCTTGCCAGTGGACAGCCGGTTGCCACCGCAGGCGGACGACATGATCGTGCAGGCCTTGCAGTCTGCCCGCTATCAATGGGGACATTTCGCGCTACGTATCGGCAAGGCCACCTTGGCGCAGCGTGTGTTTGCCCAAGTCGTCAATTGGCGTACTGGCGCCACGGGGACTGCGATAACAGAGCAGGCCATCTTTGTGACACGCCAGCTTTTTGAACGCGTCAAAGGTTTCGATTCCATGCCTGAAGGCGAAGACATGGCCTTCACCCGCAAGCTATCGCAATTTGCCAAGCCGCTGCGGCTGAAATCGCCCGTACTCAGTTTCAGTACCAAATGGCAGCATCAGAAGGGTGGCTGACGTAACCAGTGAGGCGCGCTGGCAACGTGACCTGTCCCACTATCATCCTGAAACGACACCGCTATAATCGCGAGCGAAACCCACGGACAGGGTATTGCCATTAATGCGGTAGATCTGATGTCCGACCAGAATTCAAACCAGGGTTTCAACCCGGGTTCCAACAAGCCACCCGCGCCGGAAAGGGTCGAGCGCCTCAAGATCGTCGTGCTGGATGACGACCGTCTGTCTTCCCACAATCTCAGCATTCAGCTCAAGTTCGTTGGCGAAAACCCGATGGTGGCGACCTCGGACAACTGGCAGCAGATGTTCAGCATGCTTGGCCAGCGTAATGAACTGGGCAACGTGCTGGCGATTGCCATCGGCGTTATCAAGGGTGATGGTCTGGCTGATCTGTTGATGCAACTGCATCTGCACTATCCGCTGTTGCCCATCCTGCTGCTGTGTACAACCGACAGCACCCAGTTGTCTCAGTTGCCCGACACGCTACAGTCCAAGTTGTTGCCGCTGGGTGACAAGCTCTTGAACTATCAGAGCCTGTCTACGGCGCTGAAATCTGCGCGTCAGCTGGCTGGTTACGACAATCCGCAAATGCAAAGCCGCATCCTGTCGTTGTCTGCATCTGGCACTCCACTGTTTCGCAGTCTCAGTGGCGACAGTGAAAAGATGAAACAGATACGTCAGCTCGTCATGCAAGTGGCGCAGCGCCCGGTTACTGTGCTGGTGACGGGTGAGTCCGGCACCGGCAAGGAAGTGGTGGCACGCAATCTGCACTATCACGCCGGTCGTGCCAGCAAGCCCTTCATGGTCGTCAACTGTGCGGCGGTGGCGACAGAACGTTTTGGCATGGAGCTGTTTGGGCAGGAGAAGGGCTTCAATGGCAACAAGGAGGGTTTTACCGGACTGCTGGAAAAAAGTGATGGCGGCACGTTGTTTCTCGACGAGATCAGTGAGTTGCCGGTCAATGTGCAAGGCATGTTGTTGCGCTTTCTGGAAGACAAGTGCTTCCAGCGTATCGGCGGTCATGAGCAGCACATAGTCGATGTACGCGTTGTCGCCGGTACCCGTCATCAACTGCTCGATCTGACGCGCAAAGGCAGTTTTCGCGAGGATCTCTATTACCGCCTCAGTGTCGTGCCCATTGAATTGCCGCCGCTGCGCGAACGGCGTGAGGACATTCCTGACTTGCTGAAGGAAGTCATCTCGAGTCTGGAAAACAAGGGCTATGAATCGATTCGTTTCAACACCTCGGCCATCCAGTCGCTGCAGCAGCATGATTGGCCGGGCAATGTGCGGGAGCTGGCGAATCTGGTGGAACGTCTCGGTATCATGCAACCCAATGCCATGATCGGCAGCACGGATTTACCGCCGTTGTACCGCTACAAGGCTGGGGGCGAGGGTGGCAAAGTTGCTGTTGCGACTGTAGGCGCCGCGCCTATGCAACCACAGACGCAGACCACGCACTCGCCATCAACGGAGTCTGTTGCCATGCCGCCGCGCAGTGCCGGCACTTCAGTCAGCGTGGATGCGATGCTGCCGCTTGATGAAGAAAGACTGGGTCAGTATCTGCAGAATTTTGAGCGGCAATTGCTCGAAGTGGCGTTGGATGACGCAGCCGGCCTGCTCGACTATGCCGCCGAGCGTGTGCAACTGGACATGGAGACGTTCAAGACACGCCTGCAAAATTACGGTTTGTTGCATCCTGTAATCTGAGCGGTTGCCGGAAAATCAGTGCACCGCTGCCTGCACTGGAGCGCCACCGATAGCGTGGCCACCGAGAGTTCCGTTCAGCAGTTCCAGCGAAATCGTGTCGCCGTCGGGCTCTGACTGCAGCAGTTTCACCAACACATGATCATGGGCGGGCGCGAGCCATATATCAGTGGTGCGTGCATTGCCGGCTTCGCGAATGCGTTGCAGATGAACTGTCGCAAAGGTGCCGGCGGGTGTCGCCAGGCTTTCTTCACCAACGACCTGATAATGCTGTACTTCAAGTTCGCCACGATCGGCAACCGTGAAGCTGATGTCGGTGGTGCCCAGCGCCAGTTGCTTGCGCAACACCAGCAAGCTGTTCAGATTGTCGAACGCGGGCGCGGTGAGCGCATGCACGCCAGTATCTTCATTGACGGCAAATGACACCTGACTGCCATCGTCGGCGAAGTCGAGGCTGCGTTCGCGACTGCCGAGACCTTTCTGCGTGAAGCTGTAGTCATGCGAAACGGGAGCGCCATCTTGCCAACCGAAGCTGCTGGTTTCTTCGATGCTGACGACGGTAGTGCCCATCAATTCGAGTTCTACGACGGAATGCAGACGCCAGCTGTTACTACCTGCGTCCTGACTCAAGGAGCGTGTCGCACTCGCGGCCAGATTGCGGTAGTGGGCTTCGTATTCGAGCTGGAACGGCTGCGGATCGGCGGCCGGTACTTCCGCTGCCAGTACAAAGGTAGCAGCGACCACTGAGGTGGCCAGCAAGCAGGTAGAAAAAAACTGATGCATCTGCGATAGGTCCCGGGAGATATCATCAAAAATCCAGATGAAGCCATGTTACCAGCTTTGAAGCGGACGAGGCTTAATGCAGTCTGAGTCAGAGCGGGTGAACGCACTCCGTCAATCAGTTATGATCCCTTCCATGAAAAACGTCGTGTTTCGTCATCTTTTTGTTGCGTGCCTGTTACTGGCTTGCGTCTTTGCGCCTGTCGTCAAGGCGGCTGAAGTCACTGGTCTCTATCAGGCAACAGTGCCGGTGGAGTCCCGTGACGACGAACGTCAACGCGTCCGCGCCTTCGCTGCGGCGATGCGTGAAATGCTGGTCAAGGTCACTGGTCATGAAGATATCCGTGAGCAACCTGCAATCCAGAGTGCGCTCAGTGCACCGCAGTCCTACGTCGAGAGCTGGGCTTATCGCACGCAAACAGACGCGACCACGGGTCAACAACAATTGATGATTGAAGTCAGTTTCTATCAGGCTGAAATAAGCAGTTTGCTGGAGAGCTCGGGCATTGCGGTGTGGCCGCAGAATCGTCCGGAAACGCTGGTCTGGATGATTATCCAGGATGAGCAGGGTGAGCGCTTTCAGGTCGATCCGAACGCGGGCACGGGTGAGGAAGAAATGCAATTGTTGCAGGACGCAGCGAAGCTGCGTGGCCTGCCGGTACTCGGACCTCTGTGGGATTTCGAAGACCAGCGCATCATGCGTCCGGAGTTCCTATGGGCGCTTGATGAAACGACACTGCGCATGGCCTCTGCGCGCTACCAGTACGAAAGCATTCTTGCGATCCGTATCCTCAAGTCGGTGACTGGGCAGATCGTCGGCAAGGCCGTGCATGTGTTTCGTGATCGCGTGCAGGAAACAGAGGTGCTCGACGGCAGTCTCAACGATTTCATTGCGGCAGCGACCAGCATGGTTGCCAAAGAGTTGGCAGACAACTATGCAGTACGCGTTTCCAGCACCACCAGTAGCAGTGCCGCGCAATTGATGTTGTTGAGTGTTGAAGGCGTCGGCGGTCTCAACGATTACGCCAATGTGCTGCACTATCTGGAAAGCGTTGCTGGTATTTCCGATGTGCAGGTGCGCGAAGTCGCCGACGGCACCCTGACATTCAGCCTCAATGCTTCTGGCCAGGTACGTCAACTGGTCGAGAACCTGGCGATTGATCGCAAGCTGCAGGCGCTCAGCGATCCCGCGATGGAAGGCAATTACTTCCGCCTCCGTTATCGCTGGCAGGCCCTGTGAGACGACGGTTGCTGCACTGCCAATGAGTTCCGCCTCGTTCCAGCTTCCTTTTAGTTTTGCTTTTGCTGGTGAATCCCAATTCGGGAGTTTCAGCAGTGAAACTGCCAATGGCCCGTTGCTGCATCACCTGCAGCGGTTGCAACAAAGCCCCGGCCGGCTGAGTTGGTTATGGGGCAGGGAAGGCAGTGGCAAGACCCATTTGTTGCAGGCTCTGTGTCAGCAACACCCCGAAGCAATCTACCTGCCGATGCAAAAACTGTTGGGCTACGAGCCAGACTGCCTTGCTGGTTTACAGGACAGCAGCTTTCTGGTGATTGATGATGTGAATCTGGTGTGTGGCAAACGTGACTGGGAAGAGCAGTTGTTCACCGTTTGCAACCAGTTGCTCGTTAACGAAGGGTTTC
>JAZKEH010000040.1:5968-15359 GCA_040387155.1 Pseudomonadota bacterium
CTTGCCTGATCTGCGTTCACGCCTGCAATTGGCGCTGATTTATGAGGTGCATGAGTTGAGTGATGCGGGAAAAGCCGCTGCGCTGGTTGAGCGCGCGCAGCAGCGTGGCATAGAGTTAAAGGAGGACGTCGTGAACTTCATCATGGCGCGTAATCAGCGCAACATGCATGACCTGAGTGCGATGCTGGACCGCCTTGATCAACAGGCACTGGCAGAGCAACGCCGTATCACCATCCCGTTTGTCAAAAGTTGCATGCACTGGTAGCAGTACATGCAGCCTTGAAAATCAGAGGCGCAAGCCTGAGCACTCAAGGCAACGCACGTAGGCATGCTGCGGATCATTGGCGCGGTTGAGCCAGTCCAGTTCCTGCTCTACCCGACGCAAGGTTTGCTGAACCGGGCCCGGCTCCAACAGCGACGCCATCCTGTCAGTTGCCGCGCTTACCGTTGCATTCTCCATGACTTGTTTCAGGAACTGCTCGAACGGCGACAGCATGGGTTCATACAGTTCAACCTGATAGGACTCTGCCCTGATGAGCGTGGCCGCTGCGGCAATCGCTTCGTCCAGCGTGCCGAGTTGATCCACCAGGCCGTTATTGAGTGCGGCCTGTCCTGACCACACCTGGCCCTGGGCAATTGCATCGACTTGCACGGGATCCATGTCGCGGGACTCCGCTACCAGATCAATGAATTTGGTGTAGCCGTGTTCAATCTGTTGCTGAATCACGCGGCCAGCCATGTCGGGCAGGGGACGCCCGGCTGCCGCATAACCGGCCAGTTCAGTTGTGCTGACCCCGTCGGTGCCGATACCCAGTTTGCTGAAGGATTCTTCCAGCGTGAACATGGTGCCAAAGATGCCGATAGAGCCGGTGAGGGTATTGGCGCTGGCCCAGATCTGGTCGGCAGGGGTGGAAATCCAGTAGCCACCGGATGCGGCTGTGTCGCCCATTGAAACGACAATGGGCCGGCCACTCGCCTTGAACGCTGCCAATTCACCACGGATTATTTCGGACGCAAAAGCGCTACCACCCGGACTGTTGATGCGAAGCACCAGCGCTTCGACATCGTCGTCATTGGCCACTTCACGTACGAGGTTGCCCAGGGTGTCGCCACCGATGGTGCCTTGGGGGGCTTCGCCGTCGATGATCTCGCCTTCCGCCACAATGAGCGCAATGCGGCGGGAAGGATTCGCAAACGGCGCGGGATTGGCGGCGAGATACTGCTGGAACTCGATGGCTTTGAGCTCGTCACCACTGGTGCCAATAAGCTCTTGCAGATAGGCGAGGCCTGCAGGCCTGCTGTCGATGCGATCAACCAGATTCAATGCCAGCGCCAGGTCTGCCGTGTTGCCCTGATACTCCGCCAGGTGCTCGTCATAGCGATTGACGTAGTCGTTGATGGTGCCGGCAGCCAAACCGCGGTTGCCTTCAACCTGGCTGATGTAGTTGCCCCACAGGTCATTCAGCAATTGGGTGTAATTGCTGCGCGACTCCGGCGACATGTCGGAGCGGCTGAAAGGCTCGACGGCGGACTTGTATTCACCAACCCGGAAGATGTGCACGTTGACGCCCAGCTTGGCCAGTGCCGACTGGAAATAGTTCTGCCACACGCCAAAGCCTTCGAGGCCAACCTGGCCGTAGCTGTTCATCAGCACTTCATCAGCCTTGCTGGCCAGCAGGTATTGGCCCTGGTCGAAGCTGCTGCCCCATGCATAGACCTTCTTGCCACTGGTCTTGAAGTCGTCAATGGCGAGACCGAGGTCATGCAGCTGACTAAGGCCAGCCGACTGCAGCCAGTCGGTCATGATCAGCATGGAGCTGATACGGTTGTCGTCTTTCGCAGTGCTGATCGCGTCCAGCAAATCCTGCAGAACCACTTCGCCATTCACCAGGCCGGTCGAACCATTGGCAATGACAGTCAGTGGATCGCTGTAAGAGCGCTGTTCGACAATCACGCCGGTCGGGTTCAGTAGCAGGGCAGTGTTGTTCTGTATGACGACGGGTGGCTGGCCAATCAGGGCGACCACCAGCATCAGCAACACAAACAGGAACAGCAGATTGAAGAGTACTGACCGGATGAAACGGTAGATGGCAAGCATGCCGCCAAAGAAGCGGCCCAGTGCACTTTTCGATCCACCCGTTTGTGATCCACCCAGTGATCCAGCCATGTTCAGGACTCCGTCGAAGATTGTGGCTTGCGCGATTTCATCAGTGTCAGCAGCACGACGAACATCAGGAAGGCCAGTGCTGTGAGGCAGAAGCCGAGCATACGCAGGATCGGCAGCGGGTTAAATGCCTGCAGGATGCCGCCCAGCAGATAGAACAGCAGCAGGAAACCCAGCCACTGCAACGAGCGTGGCTGCCGGCGATATTGCCCTGGCACGGTGAGCAGTAGTGGCAATACTTGCATGAGCCAGAGGCCGATACTGCCAGCGGGGTTCAGCCACAGGATCAGCGAGAACAAAAGCAACAACAGGACGGAGCCGGCCAGCAGCAGGGTATGTCGGTTCATCCGTTTGAGGGCTTCGATTGCAGTTGCAGTGCAAGCGTAGCCAGTCGTTTACCGAGCGCCTGGCACAACTGCTTTTCATGCTCGCTCAGTGGCAGGTTGCTGTGCACGCCAGCATGATGAGAGGGGCCATAGGGTGTGCCACCGGTGGCAGTCTGTACCAGTGCGGCTTCACTGTAGGGTAATCCGCAGAACAGCATGCCGTGATGCAGCAGTGGCAACATCATGCTGAGCAAGGTGCTTTCCTGGCCGCCATGCAAACTCGACGTCGAGGTAAACACACCAGCTGGTTTGTTGATAAGTGTGCCACTGAGCCATTGGGCACCAGTGCCATCGAGAAAGTACTTCATCGCGGCCGCCATGTTGCCGAAGCGGGTAGGGCTGCCCAGTGCCAATGCACTGCAGCCGGCAAAATCGGCTTCGGTACAGTAGACCGCGCCTTCTGCCGGCACTGCGGGGGCCGATGCTTCGCTGACCGGCGACACTGCTGGCACGGTACGCAGGCGGGCTTCAATGCCCGTGGCCTGTGTCACACCGCGCGCAATTTGCTGGGCCATCGCCGCCACTGAGCCGCCATGGCTGTAATAAAGAACGAGGACATAGGGCAATGACATGGAGCCTCCCGTTACAGTGAGCTGGTGACCAGCTTGTGCATGTGCGTCACGACATCCGCCAGCGGCAATAGGCTGGATTCTTCCTGGTTGCGTGCCTTGTACTCGATCTCGTTGTTTTCCAGTCCACGTTCGGAAACGACCAGGCGATGGGGAATGCCGATCAGCTCCATGTCAGCAAACTTCACGCCCGGACTGGTCTTGCGGTCGCGATCGTCGAACAGCACTTCGACGCCGGCAGCCGTCAACTGTTGATAAAGCTGATCGCAGATTTCCAGCACGCGAGGCGCCTTGTGGGCGTTGAGCGGAATGAGTGCCACGTGGAACGGTGCAATGTTGAGTGGCCAGACGATGCCCTTGTCGTCATGGCATTGTTCAATGCAGGCGGCGACGATGCGGGTAACACCGATGCCATAACATCCCATATCCATGATGCTGTTGCGGCCGGTGTCATCCAGCACCACCGCATTCATCGCGGTGCTGTATTTGCGACCGAGCTGGAAGATGTGACCGACTTCAATGCCGCGCTTGATCGACAAGGTGCCGTTACCGTCGGGGCTTGGGTCGCCTTCAACGACATTGCGCAGGTCTTCGACGCGGGTGATCTGTGCATCACGCTCCCAGTTGACGCCGCTCAGGTGTTCACCATTGCGATTGGCGCCGCAGACAAAATCAGACAACACGGCTGCGTCGCGGTCGACGATAACCGGAATTCTTAGCCCGACCGGACCGATGGAGCCGGGCTCGCAACCCAGTGCCGCAACGATTTCTGCATCGCTGGCAAAGCTGAGAGGGGATTGCACATCCGCCAGCTTTGCGGCCTTGATTTCATTGAGCTGGTGATCACCCCGCAGGACCAATGCCAGCAAAGGTGCTGGCTTGCCGCCTTCTTCGGCGATGCCGCGTACGATGAGGGTTTTGAGGGTGTGGCTCGCTGCAATCTGCAATTGCGCGGCGACTTCATCAATGGTTTTGCTGGCCGGGGTGGCGACGGTTGCTACCGGCAGCGCTGCTGCCGGCGCTTTGCCCGTAGGTGCCATGGCGGACGCCATTTCCATATTGGCGGCATAGTTACCCTTGTCGCTGAAAACGATAAGGTCTTCGCCGGAATCGGCCAAAACGTGGAACTCGTGCGAGCTGTTGCCGCCGATATTGCCCGAGTCGGCCATCACCGCACGGAAATCAAAACCGAGGCGAGTGAAGATGCGCCGGTAGGTGGCATACATGACGTCATAGGTTTCCTGCAGTGACGCCTGGTTGATATGGAAGGAATAAGCATCCTTCATGATGAATTCGCGTGCGCGCATCACGCCGAAGCGCGGACGGCGCTCATCGCGGAACTTGGTCTGGATCTGGTAGATGTTGATGGGCAGCTGCTTGTAGCTGCTGATTTCGTTACGGACGAGATCGGTGATGACCTCCTCGTGTGTGGGTCCAAGACAAAAATCACGTTGATGGCGATCCTTGAAGCGTTGCAGCTCATCTCCCATCACATCCCAGCGACCGGACTCCTGCCACAGCTCGGCGGGTTGTACGACGGGCATTGATACTTCCAGCGCGCCGGAACGGTTCATTTCCTGGCGGACAATTTCGGTCACTTTCTGCAAGACACGCAGGCCCATCGGTAACCATGTATACATGCCAGCCGCCAACTTGCGGATCATGCCGGCCTTCAGCATCAACTGGTGACTGACCACCACCGCATCAGCCGGTGTTTCACGGGTGGTGGCGAGCAGGTATTGGGAGGTGCGCATGGAATTTCCTTTGATATGGCTGGCGACGAAGCAGGCGGGTGATAATTTCGAGGGTGTCGATGAAAAATTAGCGGGACTGATATAGCAGAAAAGCAGCCATGTGGCTGCTTTTCCGGGTCTTGCTTGTTTCGCTGGGAATCAGCTCACAGTGTTGATCAGAGTTCAGCAAAACCTTTCAGTTTTTTCAGCGGCAACACTTTGACGCGGATAGAAGCTGGTTTTTTCGGGATGTCCATCAATTCGCCTGGTTTGAACGGGTTAGGCACGCCTTTGCGGGCAGGACGGGCAGGGCGCTTGACAGCTTTGATCTTCAGCAGGCCAGGCAGGGTGAATTCGCCTGCACCACGCTTTTTCAGGTGACGCTCGATCAGGTCAGTGAGGCCATCCAGAACTGCGCCTACCTGCTTCTTGCTCAGACCGGAGTCATCAGCAATGGCAGTCAGGATTGCAGTCTTGGTGAACTTCTCACCGATTGCTGCAGCTTTTTTTGCGGAAGGTTTTGTGCCAGCCATATTAGTTCGTTCTCTTGTTGTGTGGGTTGTAGGTAATACTGCTTTAGCTTTCCGTCAGGTCACTTTCGGGCTTGTCGAACTGCTTGTCGAACTGCTTGTTGAGATGCCTGTCGAACTGCCCCTCTGACGATTCAGTTTGTCTTTCGAGTAATCAACAAACCGAGAATTCCCGTTCAGCCTCAGCCTGGTTGCCCAGAACAATCTCTCTTCATTCTCCGTGCTTTTCGTACTTCATGTTCTCTTCGAACATTTTCAGCGAAACATTGTCAACCGGTTGTGGTTTCAAGTCTTGCTGCGCACGTAAGAGGTTGTCTGCGCACTCCCAGAATTACAGGGTAATACTGTTGTTCCCTGTGTTCGCCGCTCTGATGAGTGGGCCTATTTATAACGGAATCAAAACAGACGGGCAAGTTTTTTGTGGAAAGTTTTTGACGACGTTTGCAGTGATTCAGTGATGTGTTTTGCAGTCTGTAAAGTGCGGCTTTTGCCGGTATTCACAGTGTCGGAAAAACGTAGACGATGCTGCGTGCGAGTGCAAAGTTAAGTTACAATGCCGCGCTTTTTTCGAACAACAATTGTGTATTGAAGCGCTGAATCAGTGCACTACCACGACAGAAATTCATTATGCCTATCTACGAATACCGATGTCAGTCATGCGGAACCGAGCTGGAAAAACTGCAGAAGCTCAGCGATCCGCCGTTGAGTGAATGCCCTGAGTGCGGAAAGGAAACGATGATAAAGCTCGTGTCTGCCAGCAGTTTCCGACTGAAGGGCGGCGGCTGGTACGAGACGGATTTCAAAACCGGCAAGAAGAAAAACGGTGTCGGTGATGATGGTAGTGCGGAAAGCGGTGCAAAAACTGCCGTTAAAACCGCTGAAGACACCAGCACCAAGAGTGCCGGCAGCGACAGCAAGACAGAAACAAAGAGCGAAAGCCCGAAAGCTGGCGACAGTAAAAACACTGTATCCAGCAGCACTTAGCGAAGATACTTAAGCAAGAAGCTACTTAATAACGAACACATTCCAGGAACAACTATGCGTACTCATTATTGCGGCGAATTGAACACTGCCCATATCGGCCAGGCCATCACCTTGTGTGGGTGGGTACATCGTCGCCGCGACCATGGCGGTGTGATCTTCCTCGACCTGCGTGATCGCGATGGCATAACGCAGGTTGTTGTGGATCCCGACACGAAGGAGAGCTTCGTGCGCGCCGAACAGGTGCGTAGCGAGTACGTCGTCAGGTTGCAGGGTGTGGTGCGGGCGCGTCCGACGGGAACAGAAAACAAGGACATGGCGTCCGGCGGCATCGAAGTGTTGTGCAAGGAACTGGAAGTCCTCAACGCGGCAGAGACGCCGCCGTTCCAGCTTGATGAGCATTCCAACGTCAGCGAAGACGTTCGCTTGCGCCACCGCTATATCGATTTGCGCCGCCCTGACATGCAGCGCCGCATGCAGATGCGGTCCCGTGTTACAAGTTCTGTCCGCAACTTCCTGGATGAAAACGGCTTTCTTGACATCGAAACGCCGATCCTGGGTCGCGCCACGCCGGAAGGTGCGCGAGACTATCTGGTGCCAAGTCGCACTCATGCGGGGCATTTTTTCGCGCTGCCGCAGTCGCCCCAGCAGTACAAACAATTGTTGATGGTGGCCGGCTTTGACCGCTACTACCAGATTGCCAAATGTTTCCGCGACGAGGATCTGCGTGCCGACCGCCAGCCGGAATTCACCCAGATCGACATCGAAACCTCGTTCATGTCGGAAGACGACATCATGGCCATTACGGAAAAAATGATACGTGGCGTCTTCAAGAAGCACATCAACGTTGATTTGCCCGACTTCCCGCATATGACCTATCACGAAGCGGTGCGCCGTTTCGGTATTGACCGGCCTGATCTTCGTATTCCGATGGAGATGGTGGACATTGCCGACCTGATGAAGGCGGTGGAATTCAAGGTATTCAATGCGCCAGCCAACGATCCGAAGAGCCGTGTGGTGGTGCTGAAAGTGCCGGGCGGCGGTGAAAAGCTGTCGCGCAAGCAGGTCGATTCCTACACCGATTTTGTTGCGCAATACGGCGCCAAGGGTCTTGCCTGGATCAAGGTCAATGACCTCAATGCCGGTCTGGAAGGTCTGCAGTCACCGATAATCAAGTTCATGCCTGAAGCGGTAGTGAAAGCGGTCCTGGCGCGAGTTGATGCCAAAACCGGCGACATCCTGTTCTTCGGTGCTGACAAGACCAAGGTGGTCAATGATGCCATTGGTGCATTGCGCATCCGTATCGGCAACGACCTGAAAATGCACACTTGCCAGTGGGCCCCGATGTGGGTGGTTGATTTCCCGATGTTCGAGGAAGACAAGGAAGGCAATGTCACCTCCGTTCATCATCCTTTCACCGCGCCTTCCTGCAGCCCGGAAGAGCTGGAAGCCAATCCGTTGGGCGCATTGTCGCGCGCCTATGACATGGTGCTGAACGGCACCGAGTTGGGTGGTGGTTCCATTCGTATCAACAAGGCCGACATGCAGTCTACTGTCTTCCGTCTGCTTGGTATCGGCCCTGAGGAGATCGAAGAGAAGTTTGGTCACATGCTCAAGGCGTTCAAATATGGTGCACCGCCGCATGGTGGTTTGGCCTTCGGACTCGACCGTCTGGTCATGATGATGACTGACTCCCAATCGATCAGGGATGTCATTGCGTTTCCGAAAACCCAATCCGCCAGCTGCCCGCTTACAGAGGCCCCGGGTACGGTTCCA
This sequence comes from Pseudomonadota bacterium, assembly GCA_040387155.1. Classification (GTDB taxonomy): domain Bacteria; phylum Pseudomonadota; class Gammaproteobacteria; order Pseudomonadales; family Pseudohongiellaceae; genus CAILUG01. The sequence continues at coordinate 14,108 of JAZKEH010000040.1, forward strand.
ACCAAGCAGCTGCGAGAGCTCAACATTCGCCTGAGCGAGTCGGCTGCCAAGGAAATAGCAGAACAGAGCGCGGCACAGAAAGAAGGGCAAACGACTACTCCGCAAACGGGGCAGTAGCACTGCATGCCGCTGATCCTTGGCATCGATCCAGGCTCCCGCAAATGCGGCTACGGCCTGGTCGCTGTCAACGGATTGGAGCTGAGTTACGTGGCTTGCGGTGTCATTCGGGTGGAGACATTGGCTTTCCCTGACCGGTTACAGGCTATTTTCTCCAACCTTTGCGACATCATTGAAGAGTTCTCTCCTCAGGTAGCGGCCATCGAGGAAGTCTTCGTCGGTAAAAGCATGTCCTCTGCACTCAAACTGGGACAGGCACGTGGGGTCGCGATGGTCGCTTGTAGCAGCCATAAGCTGGAAATCCACGAATATGCCGCCCGTAAGGTGAAACAAGCCCTGGTTGGCACCGGCGTGGCCGACAAAAACCAGATGCAGCAGATGATCCGCAGGGTATTAAAGCTCTCAGTAGTACCTAAAGAAGACGCCGCTGATGCACTTTGTGTGGCAGTGTGTCATGCTCACACCCAGCGCACTCTGATTCGACTGGCAGGAGTGCGTTCTGGCAGGCGCGGACGTTTGCTGGCCCTTCCGAAGTAGCCAGTCGACCCCGTTGCAGTGCCGTTTGGTTGTACTTTTGGTTTACCAATATGTACGCCAATTAAAGGCGCATTCAGCAACCCTGAGTTTCAAATAGGCATGATAGGCAGATTGCAAGGCAGACTGCTCGCCAGGGATGAGGCGGTGATACTGGTTGATGTGGGCGGAATCGCCTACGAAGTGGAAGTGTCGGCTCCAACTTTGTATCAGCTGCCTGAAACCGGTCAGGACATCGTGCTCCATACCCATTTCATCGTGCGTGAAGACGCCCAGTTACTCTACGGCTTTCTTGAACTGGCCGAGCGCAACCTGTTTCGTTTGCTTATCAAGGCCAATGGCATCGGTCCCAAACTGGCGCTCGGCATACTGTCTGGCATTGAGAGCCAGAAGCTGGTCGCAGCCGTCATAAATGGCGATGTGAATGCCCTCGTAAAACTGCCTGGCGTCGGTCGCAAGACGGGCGAAAGGCTGGTGCTCGAATTGCGTGACAAAGTGCAACAGTGGCAACTGCAATACGGCGCTGTGAATCCGGCTCCAGTCGTGGCGATGAAGACGAAGGCTGTGGACAGCTGGCAGGAGGCTGAGTCGGCCTTGATCT
>JAZKEH010000041.1:0-3759 GCA_040387155.1 Pseudomonadota bacterium
ATGCGCTTGCGCACGTTGTCGCACAACGCCAGCACGCCAGACCATGGCACCGTTGTCTCAAATGATTCAGCGATGATCCACAGCTCCAGCAGAAAGTCGCGCAAATAGGCGATGCCAAAGGTCAGCGAATAACCTTGCTTGCCATTGCCAGCGCCGCCAAACAGGCCGCCGTGCTCTCGCATCAAGCGCGTCACTTCACGTCGTTGTTCTGCTACCTCTTCGGCCGAACCTTCAAACAACACAGTGCATGCCGCCATGCGATCGAGGTCGAAGCCTTTTTTGCGCAAGAACCATTTCTGCAGTGAACTCTTGAGTGCCGCGGAGCCGCGCGGTGTAGGTTTCAGGCACTGGCCAAGAATGAACTGACGATTGTCCATTAGCCTGATGCTGGCGGGCAGACGCCCGGTTTGTTGTAGCGCGTGGAAGAAGGCAACGCCGGTGGCGAAGTCGCGAAACAGGATTGATTCGTGTTGCTGCACAGCCGGCAACGGATGCACCTTTACCAGTGCCTGCGTGACGATGCCGATGCGTCCCTCGGACCCCAATACAACGCGACGATGATCGAAACCAATCGATTCACGATCAGCAATGTTGCAGCGCAGCAAATCACCGGAAGGGGTCAGCACGCGGCAGTCGATGACAATATCTTCGATGTTGCCGTAGCGGTTTTTCTTCATGCCGCTGGCGTAGGTTGCGATCCAACCGCCCAGTGTTGAAAGTTCGTAGCTGTCCGGTTCATGGCCCAGCGTGTAGCCGTGCTGCGCCAACACCTGGTGTATCTGTGCACCGGTGGCGCCGGCTTCGATGCAGGCGATGCGGTTGACTGGGTCGATCCAGCGCACACGGTGCATGCGTGACATGTCGACACTGAGTATTGGTCGCGTTTCCGACGATGGACAACGGCTGGCATTGGAAACATTGGTGCCGCCGCCATACGGAATCAGGGCAAGGTTCTGCGTCTGTGCCAATTGCAGCAGTGTGCGTACCTGTTCTTCATTGCGCGGATAAACGACAGCGTCTGGAATGCGAGCGAAGCCGCTGTAGTTGGCAGCCCACACGTCTTCCTGGCTATGGCCATGGCCGTGACGTGAGCGCACCAAGGCATCGACTGAGATGCCTTCGCTGCCGAGCAATGTAATCAACTGTTGCTGTTGGTCGGTGCCAAGTCGCGACGGCGGTTGTGGGAGTGGATAGGCAAAAGGATTTTTGTCATCCGGCACCACCGGCACGCCGAGTTGCGTGAGCGCCCACGGCAACAAGCGATCAATCACCTGGCCACACAAGCTGTAGCGCGCGCCTTCAAGGCGCACGTCGCCGTTGGCGTCGGTCGTAAAGCGGGTATCGGCAAAGCCCCAGCGATTGGGGCTTAACGGAGTGGCGTCGATTGCCGGCGGCGCCGGTAACAGGCAATGCGCGGCCGGTTCGTAGGGCGAATCGAAGTCGGCGGTGGGACGCATCATCGCTGCGGCAATACGTCCTTCAGTTTGGCGTGCGCTTCACGAATGGAGCGTTCCGTGGTTTCCCAGTCGATGCAGCCATCGGTAACCGACACTCCGTACTTCAGTTGTGTCAGATCAGCCGGAATCTCCTGGCGACCGAAGTGGAGGTTGCTCTCGATCATGACACCGATGATGCTCTTGTTGCCGGCCACGATCTGGTCAACAACATTGGCAAACACGGAAGGCTGGTTCTCCGGCTTCTTGCTGGAGTTGGCGTGGCTGCAGTCGATCATGATGTTGCTGGTGACACCGGCTTTCGTGCAGGCGGCTTCGCAGGCTGCCACGCTGGCCGCGTCGAAGTTGGCAAGGCCATTGCCGCCACGCAACACGATATGCGCATGCGGATTGCCCTTGGTGTGAATGATCGACACCTGACCCTTTGGATCAATGCCGAGAAAGCGGTGCGAGCTGGCGACGGCCTTCAATGCATTGATCGCGACTTCAAGCCCACCATCAGTACCATTCTTGAAACCGACCGGCGAACTCAAACCGCTCGACATTTCACGGTGCGTTTGCGATTCAGTGGTGCGCGCGCCGATGGCCGACCAGGTGATGATGTCGTGCAGGTACTGTGGCGAAATGGGGTCGAGTGCTTCAGTGGACGTCGGCAAACCCATCGCACTCAGTTTCAGCAACAGGCGACGACCGGTGTGCAGGCCTTTTTCGATCTTGAAGCTGTCGTTCATTTCGGGATCGTTGATCAAACCCTTCCAGCCTACTGACGTGCGCGGCTTTTCGAAGTAGACGCGCATGACCAGTACCAGGGTGTCCTGTACTTCATCGGCGAGTTTTTTCAGGCGGGCGGCGTAGTCGAGCGCGGCATCGACGTCGTGGATCGAGCAAGGCCCCACGACGAGAAATACGCGCGGGTCCTTGCGATCGAGAATGTCGCGAATGATCTGGCGATTGCGCCGCACATGTTCCAGCGTGGTGCCATACAACGGCAGCCGTTCTTTCAGAGCTTCCGGTGTCATCAACGGCTGATAGGCCGCGATGTTGACGTTTTCAGTGCTGGTTTGATCGGTCATGGGACGTTCTCGTACTTGTCATCGAACTGCTTAAAACTCGATTTGCTGCGGTAATAACTGCGGATTGCCTATACCACCAGAATTTCGAAGCAGGTGGCCAGGCTGATCAGTGGATTGCGGCCCGGGCTTGGGCGCCATTCGTGGGCGACAAAGCCGTCATAGCCCATGTCGGCGATCTGCTGCGCGATAAAGCGATGATTCAGTTCCTGCGTATCGTCGATTTCGCAACGGGTCGGTACACCGGCCACGTGGATGTGGCAGCACAGGTCGAGGTTGTCTTTCAGTGTGCGCACAACGTCGCCGTTCATGATCTGCACATGGTAGATGTCGTAGACGACCTTGACGTTCTTCGAGCCGGTAGCGCGACAGACATCGAAGCCCCAGAACACGTCGTCGAACACCTGGTCGGTGCGGTTGTCGGCAGCGACTTTGGAGTTGGTGATTTCCATGCAGATGTTGACGCCTTTTTCTTCGGCATACGGTGCAACGCGCTTCAACACTTCAATGGCGTTGGCGGCGCCTTCTTCGCGTGACATGCCGCGGCGTTCGCCCGGCATCGCGATCAGGTTCTTGCAGCCGGCTTTGACGCAGGCATCAACGCCGATGTGAGTGGCTTCAACAATCTTGTCGTGCATTTCCTTGCGGATGAGACCGTCCTGGAAAGTGGTGCCGGCACCGGTCATCAACGCCGGCAGCAGGTTGTGGTCGGCCATGATGGAGATCTGGTCGGGCGACGGCAGGTCGACGGCAGCGAAGCCAAGCATCTGCAGGATTTCGCAACGTTCCTCGAAACTGAAGGGGCTGTTCTGGCCCCACACCGATGCCATGACACTCTGTTTCAAACGACCCTGACGAATGGGTTCAGCGGCGGCCTGTTCGGCGGCTTTCAGCAGCGGCGCGAAGAAGGCGGAAGTGGAGGCGGCGGCCAGGAGTTTGCGGCGGGTCAGGGCAGATGTCATGGGGTTACCTGTAGGTGTTTTGTATGGTTACCAATGCTGTCTAAGTGAAGGTCGCCGTTGAGAAAACTGCAATGGCAGCGATCGCCGCGTAGCTTAGTCAGGCGGCTGCGGAAAGTCTACGAAGTTGCGGAACTCTTGTGGGCGCGGACGTGCAAAATTTGCAGGAATTCAGGCCAGCAAATGCAGTTTGTCGAGGCCGGTGAAATACAGGGCCAGTTGGCAGTTGGCAGGGGAGTTGGGGTAGAGCGCAGTCAGCAAGGAACGATAGGTTGT
>JAZKEH010000042.1:0-2376 GCA_040387155.1 Pseudomonadota bacterium
ACGTCATTGTTGTACGAGAAGATAAAGTGCTGGCCCACCTCCATCTCGGCCTCCATGCTTTCGAGGTATTGCTCCTCGTTGGAGTTCAGCCGCTGCGAGTGGCTGTAGGTGGTGGTAATGCCGTGCAGCAACTGATCAAGGGCGCCGTGCAGCGTGAACCAGTAGAAGTCGCCCTCACCAAAATGCGGGCCATAGGTGCGGTGCAAGGCGTCGAGCCAGGGATAGAGCACCTTGTCGAGCGCAATGCCGCGAAACGCGCTCTGCCATAGATGGTTGTGGCCGGAGACAAAGCCGGGAATGACGAACTTGTCGGTCGCATCGATACGCGTGGTGCCTGCCGGCAGTTGCCCGCTGTAAGTGCCCGGCCCTATGGCGGTAATCAAACCATCGGCTCCCGCCAGCAGATAACCTGTCATCGGCACATCTACGCCTTCCTGCACGGTGATCAGGATGGCGTTCTCGACCAGCACCTGCGCTTGCAGCTGTTGCGGCAGCAATGCGGTGGCCAGCGCTACGCCGAGCAGTGAACGCGCCAGATTCATTGAAGCAAAACGCGCAGTTCTGCTGCGCGCACTGTTGTGTGGCATAGAGGGTCTCGATGAGTTGGAAAAATTTCCTGGCCAACTGGTCAAGCAATATCAGTGCCATGGAGTTACCACGCCAGTGGTGCAGTTCTTGCAACCCTCTGGTGAAAGTCATCCAGAACCCAATCAAGGCGTGAATACCGACTCGTGACGAACATTACCTCTGCCAATACTGCTTCACTCATCCTCACCAACGTTGCCGCGCTGGTTACCTGCGATAGCACCGGGACTGTGCACCGCAATGTCGATCTTGTTTGCAAAGGGGGCATCGTCGCGGCGATTCATGCGGCTGGCACACCGTATCCGCGCTCCGCCGATGCCACTGTCATCGACGCGAGCAAGTATTTTGTTTACCCCGGCCTCGTTAACACGCATCACCATTTCTTTCAGGCCTTCGTGCGTAACCAATTGGGACTCGACTGGTCGCAGCTGTCGCTGGTGGAGTGGCTGCGGCGCATCTATCCGATCTTCAGCCTGATCGATGAAGACTGCATCTTTCACACCTCGATGATTGCGATGGCCGAGCTCATCAAGCACGGCTGCACCACGGCGTTCGATCATCAGTACTGCTACAACCGTCACGCCGGCAAACATCTGATTGATCGCCAGTTCGAAGCGGCCGAGATCTGCGGCATGCGCTTTGTTGCCGGCCGCGGCACCAACACCTTGCCTGCAGTGAACGGCAGCACGATGCCGGATGCGATGGTGGAAACGACGAAGGAGTACCTGCAGGATTGCGAGCGGTTGATCAAGCACTACCACGATCCCAAGCCACTCAGCATGCGCTCCATCGTGCTGGCGCCGTGTCAGCCAATCAACTGTCATCAGGAAACGTTTACTGCCTCGTTGAATCTCGCACGCGACTACAGTCTCGGCGTGCACACGCATCTGTGCGAAGGCGAGAACGCGCTGATGCTGGAACGCCATGGCCTGCGCTCACTCGACTGGTGCGAAACGATTGGCTTTACCGGCTCCGACATCTGGATTGCCCACGGTTGGGAGCTGACGCGTGACGAAATGTTCCGGCTGGCACAGATGGAAATCGGTCTCAGCCACTGCCCGGCACCGATGTGCCTGGTGGGCGATGGCATCACTGACCTGGCAGCGGCGTGGGCGGCAGAGGTTCGCGTTGGCCTTGGCGTTGATGGCTATGCGTCGAACGACAACTCCAATCTTCTCGACTGCATTCGTCTCGCCTACATGCTGCAGTGTCTGGTTGCCAACAAGCGCGCTGATCCAATGCCACCGCCACGTGAGTTCCTGCACTACGCCACGCGCGGCGGTGCCTCGCTGTTGCAACGCCCACGCCTTGGCAGTCTCGGTGTGGGCCAGGCGGCCGATTTCTTTGCCATCGACAGCACGTCGATCGAGATGGTGGGCGCCACCCACGATCCTGAATTGCTGCTGGTGAAGCTGGGCTATGGACGTGAAGTTGATCTGACTGTCATCAACGGTCGCGTCGTATGGACCAGTGCAGCAGGTTTTACGCGGTTCGATGAGCGCGAAGCCGCCGTCGCCGCCGACAAGGTGTTCCGCAACATTATCTACAACAGCCCACCGCTGGAAACGCTGAGGAAGGCATCATGAGTGAACTGGCTTCTGCTGTTGCATCGCCGGGTAGCGCTACACCCGTAACCGCGACGAAACTGAAAGCCCGCGAAATTTTCAGCTATGGCTTCGCCGATCTTGGCCAGATTTCGCTGATGCAGCTCAGCAGCATCTACCTGCTGTTTTTCTACACCGACATTTTGCTGTTAAGTGCTGGCACTGTCGGCACTGTGTTCTTGCTGAC
>JAZKEH010000043.1:0-2105 GCA_040387155.1 Pseudomonadota bacterium
AATTACAAGTTTGCCTAGGGGAGGGGTCGCTGGCCAGAGATTTTTTCCTGGCAAAGGCCCCATTTTTTGTTGTTGTGGCTCCTTATGCAGAAGTGATAGCGCAAGTTGTGCTGGCAGGGTAATACCGCATAATCTGCGCGGCCTTCCGCACACCCGGCCCCAGCAAGAGGAAACAATCCGATGCGTGATCTGACCCAAGGCTCGATAACCAAGACCATTATCGCAATGGCTGCACCCGTGGCGGCCGGCATGATATTCCAGACCTTGTACCTGTTGGTGGATTTGTACTTTGTTGCCGCACTGGGCGATGCAGCGGTGGCGGGTGTGGGTTCTGCCGGTACCGCGATGTTCATGATCATGGCGATCACGCAGATTCTTGCCGTCAGTACGGTGGCGCTGATGTCGCAGGCAGTGGGTCGTAAGGACCAGACAGAAGCCAACCTGGTGTTCAACCAGTCGATGTTGCTGTCCGTGGGCCTGGGTGTGCTGACGCTGGTTATTGGTTTGCTGGCGGCCGATTTCTACATGGCGCAGATCGCAGCCGATGGTCCTACCCGTGAGCAGGGAACCATTTTCCTGCGCGCCTTCATTCCTGGTATGTCGCTGCAGTTTGCAATGATGGCCATGTCGTCGGCGCTGCGGGCGACCGGTATCGTCAAGCCGGGCATGCTGGTGCAAATGGTGACGGTGGTGCTGAACACGATACTCGCGCCGATCTTGATTGCTGGCTGGGGACCCGGTCCTGCGCTTGGTGTCTTTGGTGCGGGTCTGGCCAGTTCGATTTCCGTCACCGTCGGCATCCTGATTCTCGTCTACTACTTCATCAAGCAAGAGAAGTACGTGAAGTTTGATCTGGCCCAGTTCGCGCCAGACACAGTGGTGTGGAAACGCATGTTCGCCATCGGCGCACCGGCGGGCGGCGAGATGTTGCTGATGTTTATCTACTTCGCCGTGATCTACGTGGTGATCCAGGACTTCGGTGCCGAGGCGCAGGCAGGTTTCAGTATCGGTGGCCGCATCATGCAATCCATCTTCATGCCGACGATGGCAGTGGCGTTTGCTATCGGCCCGATCATTGGTCAGAACTTTGGTGCGGGCAGACTTGATCGTGTGAAAGAAGCCTGCAAGATGGGCAATCTGCTGAATGGCGCTGTCATGCTGCTGGTGACGATCCTGGTGCAGATCAATCCGCAGTTGTTGATGCGTGGTTTTACCGATGAACCTGCCGTGTTGCAGGTGGGTGGCGACTTTCTGGCCATCGTTTCCTTCAACTTCATTGCGCAGGGCGTGGTGTTCTCGTGCTCGGGCATTTTCCAGGGCCTTGGCAATACGCGGCCGGCCTTGCTGAGTTCAGCGGTGCGCTTGCTGGTGTTCATTCCCGTGGCATTCCTGGTCTCGACCAGAGCCGACTTCGAGCTGCATGAAATCTGGTATGTCTCTGTAGTTGCCGTGTTGATCCAGGCGATTCTCAGCTACGTGCTGGTGCAGCGTGAAATACGCCTGAAGATACAGGCGGCACCGGCGGCGCAGCCGGTCGCCGCATAGTCTGTTGTAAACAGGCCCATTGAAAACCGCAAGAACTGTCAGGCATGTGCCTACCGTTCTGCCACACACTGCTTGCGCTGGAGGAGTGATGCCGAAGCGCAGCAGTGCTGACAAGAATCGCCATCTCGATCAATACGCCCGTCGCATCAGCAAGGTGCTTGCGTACATAAGCAAGCATCTTGATGACGAGCTGTCGGTCGAGACGCTGGCCAAAATTGCCAACTTTTCGCCGTATCACTTCCACCGGCAATTCAGTGCGTACACCGGCATTACGGTGAGCCGGCTGATCCAGTTGCATCGACTACGTCGTGCATCGCTGCAACTGGTATTCAACCCTCACGCCAGCATCACCGACATTGCCTTTGACACCGGGTTTGCCAATGCTGAATCCTTCTCGCGCGCGTTCCGCAAAGAGTGTGGGCAAAGTCCCAGTGCTTTTCGCAAGGCGCCGCAGTGGCAGCAGTGGCAGGTAAGAACAACGTATGACAATCCAGAGGTCTTGTTGCCCATGCAGGTTGATATCGTCGATTTTCCGGAAACACTCGTTGCTGCGCTCGAAC
>JAZKEH010000044.1:0-397 GCA_040387155.1 Pseudomonadota bacterium
CGCAGGCCGTCGACCAGAAGAACGCCCTCATCTCAGCCTTGACCAAGGCCTTGGCAATGACGAGAGGCCAGGCCGACATCAACCTCACCGTCCGCAACTTCGACTTCCTTACCACTTCCAGCAGTAGTGCTTTACAGGACGCCCAGCAGAGCTTTGCCCTGCTCGACAGCGAGGGCAGTTATCAGGGTATTGATTCGCTGGTCGGCGCCAATGAAGTATTGCTCGACGCGGGTGACAGCACGGGCAGTCAGCTGTTCGTCGTCAACCTCGGCGCACTCACGTCCTCCGGCAAATCGCTGGTGCTGGCCAACGTTGAAGGCGCTGCCTTGGCGTCCAGCGGCACGGTTCGAATCGAAGGCAATGCGCCGATCCGTATCACCAGCGACAACCAGGCCCA
>JAZKEH010000044.1:407-1574 GCA_040387155.1 Pseudomonadota bacterium
TGGTGCCGATACGCTGGTGGGTACTGGCCATGACACGCTGACTGGCGGCGCCGGCAACGACATGTTCGGCTTCTCTGGTGCCGGCAAGTACACGGTGGCCGACTTCAACAAGGCAGGTGACACGTTCGCATTCGAAATCGCCGGCGTCACCAACCTTGACCAGTTGAAGGCGAAAGTCACCGGTGTGACAAAAACCAGCACGTCGATCACCTACAACCTGGGTGCGGATACATCCGTCACCCTCATTGGCGTGTCGGCGTCCGACCTGACGGCGGCAATGTTCAAGTTCACCATTTCCTGATCAACAGGCTTGATGATCCACTGAAAAGGCCCGCCTCATTGGCGGGTTTTTTCTTTGTGCTGTTTCGACAATGGCATCGTTTGTCCCATCGGGCACGCTAGAGCGACTGGATCGCACGCGTGTAGGTTGCGATGAAGCGGCGCTGGCCCAATCGGGCCAGAATTGCATCCTGCCTGGTCTCGATCTCGATTCCCGCATATTGCGCGGCCGGTAACTGGCGACGCAGATAAGTGGTGAAGCCGTCGGTGCGACCCACGTAAGGATAATTTTTTCTGACGAGCAATGCCGTGTCTGCGGCGCGCACGGCAACGCATAGCGAGCGCGCAAGCTGCGCCTCAAAGGGTCGTTGCGGGTCGTACAATATCCCGACATTGGCGTTGCGAGAGGTGCCATTGAGTACCGGCGTGAACGAATGAATCGACAGGTGCAGCACGCGTCTCCCCTGCGTCACGAGTTGACTCAGGTGATCCTCTACACTGTTGCGATACGGTCGGTAATAACGCGCGATGATCGTGTCTTTCTCGGCAGCATCCAACGGCCGCGACCACTCCGACCACACACCGTTAAGGTGAAGTGAGCGATTCAGGTCGACCAGAAGACGCGTCGTCGTCGAACCATGCAGGGGCGCACCAAGGTTCTTTGCGATTCCGCGCGCAACCGCCAAGGCGCCAATGTCCCAGCCCCGGTGCGTTGCAAGCACCCCGGCAGCTCCTGCAAACAGCGATCGGTAAGTCGCGGGCACGGCGTTGCCGCCATGCTCACATGTCAGCACGATTGCATCGAAGTTCCGGCTCACCAATTGCCTCTGCAGGCAAGCAGGTCATGCGTCTTGCGGAGCATGCAGGCAACGTTGGCGTAGTGGATGG
>JAZKEH010000044.1:1674-4593 GCA_040387155.1 Pseudomonadota bacterium
ATTCCCGGCGTGGTCTGGCAAGGGAAGTCCACTATACAGCGGCTTCCTGCCTACAGAGCACCCATGCAGAACCGCTATTGCGATCCCTGGCGATCAGTTGGAGGCAGTTGGCGCCCCAAGGGCGTTGGCAAAGATCAATTTGAATCAAACGGGTCAGAGTAACTTGATTTCGCAAGTTGCGTGCGTCTGCTAGAAGTGCTTCTTGGCAAATGCTTGGCCGGAGCCGATTTTCAAATATTTTTCGAAGGCTGCGGCTTTATCGCGGGAGCGGAAGGAGATGGCGGTTTCTATACGCCAAGGGCGATAGCGGGACGTGTGTTTGCATTGGCCTGAGTTGTGAGCTGTCAGGCGGGCATTGAGGTTGTCGGAGAGGCCGATGTAGGTTTGGTCGGGATGGGTGAGGCTGTGGAGGATGTAGACGTAGCTGAAACTTCCTTGTGTTTTGCGCATGGTAATCGTCCTGATTATGCATGTGGTGGTTCAGTTGTAATTGGCAAGATCTTTGGGCTCAACTGTAATCGGCGGGATCGTTTTGCCCAGTTGTAATCGGCAACATCCCTTGCCCAACTTCGCCAAGGCTACGTTGGGCAAACTTCCCCTCCGGGTTCGTTCGTCAAGCCAATCATTCCTTGCGGAATGTTTGGCTTGCCAAACGAAGCTCTCTCGCCCGCATTGCGGACGAGAGAGCGAAGTTTGGCGGAGAGGCAGGGATTTGAACCCTGGAGACCCGTGAAGGTCTGCCTGATTTCGAATCAGGTCCGTTCGGCCGCTCCGGCACCTCTCCAAAATCGTGGGCGTTGCAGCAAGGGCGGCGATTGTACTTTGATTTGGGGTTTTTGGTGTACCTTGGGAGCCTTTGCAGGCCATAAATTTCATCTGTCCTTTATCGATTCCGTGCCCGATGCCGTCCAGCCGTATCCTCTATGAATTTGAAGGCTTCCGCCTTGACCCGCGCAACCAGAGTCTGTTGTCGACGGTCGATGGGCAGCAACTGGCCCTGAAGCCGAAGGAGTTCGATGCACTGCTGTATTTCGTGCAGCATGCGGGCGAACTGATTGCGAAAGAAACCTTGCTGTCAGCGCTGTGGCCGGCCCAGGTGGTGGAGGAAAACAATCTCAACCAGTACGTCACTGCACTGCGCAAATTGCTGGGGGAAGAGCGGGGCGGTCGGCGCTTCATCATGAATGTAAGGGCGCGCGGCTACCGTTTTGTGCCGCAGGTGCTGCAACTGCAGGCTGAAACCGGCATTGCCAATCACGCGGGCAAGAGCAGCAAGGCGCCGACCGAAAATCTGGTGGCCTGGCAGTGTTATCAGCAAGCAGTGCATCGGCAGAATGCCGATCAACCGGAAAACTGGTGCGAGGCAGTCGGCCTGTTTGAACGTGCCATTGCGCTGGATCCCACCTTTGCCAGCGCCTATGCCTATCTCGCGCTGACGCGCATCCGCCTGTACATGATTGATCATCCCAGCGCGATCGGCGCCATCGACAAGGCATTTCTCGAAGCGAAGCTGGCGGTTGAATTGCGTCCCGGCATGGCCGACGGTCACATGGCGCTGGGCGCCATCAATGCCGCCGGTGGTCGTTGGGTCGAAGCCGAGTTCAACTATCTGGCGGCCCGTGAGCTGGATCGCGAGTGGGTGATGCCGGCTGCCATGCACGCGGCCCATGTATTGCTGTCGACCGGCCATTTGCAGAAGGCGCTGGAGCTGGGCCGTTTCACGTTGCGTGATCTCAACGGCGTGACGTCATTGGCGGCGCTGCATACGGTGCTGTGCGTGATGACCAACGAGAACACGGAAGCCACCCAGGTGCTGGACATGACGATTGCGATGGGGGCCGACCTGCGGCAATCGCCGTTGTCAGATGTAAAAGCCATGCTGGCGCGCCGGCGCGGACAGTTTGATGAGGCGGCGCAGGCGCTGATTGCCACCCTGAGTCCGTATCTGTTGGCGGCGGGCACGGCCGACATTATCGAGGCGGTCTTTGCTGCCATCGCCGATCCCTCCCAGCGTCAGCAGGCCGCCCTGCGGTTGGACCAATGGGTCGCCCAGCTCGACATGGATCAGGTGCCGCACACACTGCGTCGCCAGATCCTGCTGTGGTACACCGAAATCGGCGCGCTCGATGGCGCCTTTGCCTTGGTGCACCAGGCCATTGACCGCTATCAGCGTTACAACATCGTCGGCACGGCCTGGGGCTGTATCTGGCTGCCGGAGATGGCCCCATTCCGCCGCGACCCCCGCTTCACCGGCTTTGCGCACCGCGTGCGGATGCCGGATTACTGGCAGGCCTTCGGACCGCCAGACGGCCATGTCTGGCGCAATAACTGTTTGATCGAACTCTGAAATTTCCCCGCTGCCCAATTCAGAATTGGGCAAAGCTTCGACCCCCGCGTCCGCCAATACTGCCGCCGCAAAGTGACATTTGCTGCTTCGTCTCCTATTAAGTGAGAGTTCCGATGCGCCAGGATGGGGCGGAACTCTCATTCTTTTCAGACCCTTTTTGTCCCAAGCCGTTCAGGCTACGCTGTGACTTCCAGTTCCGGGAGTTGCCGCATGTTGCATCCGCTGATCACCGTTTCCCAATTGGCCTCCCTGTTTGAGTCGGGCGAGCCGACGCTGCGTGTGTTCGACTGCCGTTACTCCCTGATGGACGCCCAGCACGGCGCCAACGCCTATGCGGCAGGCCATCTGCCTGGCGCTACCTTCATTGACGTCAATCGCGACCTCAGCATGCCCCACATTGCCGGCAAGACCGGGCGGCATCCGCTGCCGGCGCGCGCCGACTGGATTGCGCGGGTCGCCAGTCTTGGCCTTACACCCGATACCCTTGTTGTGTTGTACGACGATGGCGGCGGCGCCAGCTCGTCGCGCATGTGGTGGATGCTGCAGTGGATAGGCCATGCGAAAGTAGCTGT
>JAZKEH010000044.1:4603-7660 GCA_040387155.1 Pseudomonadota bacterium
GCGGACCGCGGCTTTGAACGAGCCACCGCTGTCGTAGCTGTGCTCGACGGTGGCTGGCAGGCATGGGTCGCCGCGGGCCTGCCGGTTACGCAGGAAATTCCACCCGCCACCGCCAAGGTTGCCGAGCTTTACTCGGCACTGGCGCCACGCGTACAACTGCTGACTGCGGCCGACATCGATGGCAACCGCCAGCTGTTGCTCGATGCACGTGAACAGAAGCGCTTCAACGGCGAAGTGGAACCCATCGATCCCGTCGCCGGTCACATTCCCCAGGCAGTGTGTTCGCCGCACAGCGCCAATCTGCAGGCGGACGGACGTTTTCAGCCACCCCAACAATTGCGGGAGAAATTCAGCATGGCAATCAACAGCAGCAAACCTGTCGTCGCTTACTGCGGTTCCGGCATCACGGCATGCCACAACATTCTGGCAATGGCCGCCGCCGGCCTGAAACTGCCGGCGCTCTACGCCGGCTCCTGGAGCGAGTGGATCACGGATCCGCAGCGCCCCATCGCCAAGGCGCCAGCCGCACGTCAGCAAGCCGGCCAAATCAGCGCTCCGTTGGTATTGGCCCTTGGTCTCGGTGCGCTGGTGCTGGTCGTCGCGCTGTACTTTGGCCTGCGCGATGCGCCAGCCGATGAAGCAGCGAGCGGCACCATTGAACGCACCGTCGAAACAGTGCCAGTACCAATCGAGAGCGATGCATCAGAAGCAGCGACCGCGGAATTCGATGGCCGTCAGATGCCAGAGCGCAGCTCTACACTCGGTGCCGGCGCAGTCGAAGAAACCCCGCCACCACCAGCGGATCAGGAACGCGTAGTCATCAGCGGCAAACTGCTGGAAGAGCTGGAGAAGGAAGCCGAATCCCAGCCGCCGGAACAGGAACTCGGGCAGCCGCAGTAAACAGCACTCCCGGTTCCATCCCCGTATCTCTTCTGCGCGCCACAGAAAATCCTGTGGCGCGGCAAAAATATTTTTCCCGCGTTAACCCTTTGCTGCGGTTTCTCCGTTTACAGGCATGAACGTCCCCAAATTCACCAGGAGGCATCATGCAAAGCAAGAACAAGCTGTTTACCGTTACCCTGTTGTCGCTCGCTATCGCGGCGACTTTTACGGCGTGCTCATCCACCGATGAATCAGTAGTCGCTGATGCCAGCACCGCTGCAGCGCCGGCTGCAGCTTCATCGGGCGCCAGCAATAGCAAGATGGAGGAAATCCAGGTCACTGGTTCGCGCATTACACGTGATGCGGCAACGTCAGAAGGAAGAATGGCGCGGAATGCCGCTATCGGCGTAGCGCAATCGGCTGCCCAGATGGCACCAGCACCTTACATTGCAGCGCAACCACCCATTACTGAAAACTATGCAGACATCACGGACAACGGCATCAAGCGCAGCAGCGTCGAACCAGTTTCAACATTCAGCATCGACGTCGATACCGGCTCCTACAGCAACGTTCGTCGCTTCCTGAACAATGGCCAGTTGCCTCCCGCCGATGCAGTGCGCACCGAAGAGCTCGTCAACTACTTCGCATACGAATACCCGGCAGCTGCGACTGATGGCGCGCCGTTCAGCGTGGTCAGCGAGATTGCAGCCAGCCCATGGCATCCGGGTCGTCACCTGCTGCAGATTGGCATCGAAGCCGTTGAACCTTCACAGGCGAAGGACTTGCGCAGCAATCTCGTCTTTCTTGTCGATGTCTCTGGTTCGATGAATAGTCCTGACAAACTGGACCTGCTGAAGACCTCGCTGAAATTGCTCACGCATCAACTCGACAAGGACGACACCATCGCACTCGTGGTCTACGCCGGTGCTTCCGGCGTAGTGCTCGAACCTACGACGGGCGATCACACCGCGCAAATCACCTACGCACTTGATCGCCTGCAGGCAGGCGGCGGCACCAATGGCGAAGCCGGCATCCAGCTGGCGTACTCGCTGGCGCAGCAACAGTTCATTGATGGGGGTATCAACAGAGTGCTCCTTGCCACGGACGGCGACTTCAATGTGGGCGTGTCGAATTTCGATGACCTTAAAAAACTGATCGAAGACAAACGCAAGACCGGCATCAGTCTGACCACGCTCGGTTTCGGCACCGGCAACTACAACGATCAGTTGATGGAACAGCTGGCGGATGCCGGCAATGGCAACTATGCCTACATCGACAACATCAACGAAGCGCGCAAGGTGCTGGTGGATGAAATGGCGTCGACCCTGCAAACAGTTGCGAAGGATGTGAAGATCCAGATCGAGTTCAATCCTTCCGTCGTCAGCGAGTACCGCCTGGTCGGTTATGAGAATCGCGTACTCGCGCAGGAAGACTTCAACAACGACAAGATCGACGCCGGTGAAATTGGTGCTGGCCACGGGGTAACCGCGTTGTACGAGTTGACACTGGTGGGCAGCAATGCGGGCAGTGTTGATCCGCTACGATATGGCCCGCCGTTGGTGGATCGTGCAATCCCGCTGTTGCAACCCGCTGAACTGGGTTGGCTGAAACTGCGTTACAAACAGCCAGCGGGCGGTGCCAGCGAGTTGCTGGAGCGGCCGTTGCTGGTGGCTGACATCGAGGATGATCTCGATGGCACCAGCGCCGACTACCGGTTCGCAGCCGCTGTCGCCGGGTTCGCCCAACTGTTGCGCGACAACCAGGCCTTGGGCGATTTTGATTACGAAGATGTCATCAAGATGGCGATGACAGCCAAACAGGACGATGAATTCGGTTATCGCAGCGAATTCATCAACCTGGTGAAAACCGCACAGGCGCTGGCGACGACTGATCTGGCGAACCGATAAAGGCGAGCTGATAAACTACCTCCATGGAACTGGTTGACTTCATCAGCACCACCGACACGCAAGGCCAGCTGATGCTGGCCTATGCCAATGGCGATGTGGCGGCCTTTGAAACGCTGTACGCCAATTACAAGGGTCAGATGTTCCGCTTCTTCCTGCGCCAGTGCGGCAGTCGTGCGCTGGCGGAGGAGTTGTACCAGGAGTTGTGGATGCGGGTGATTCAGCACCGCGCGTCCTATCAACACAAGGCGCGCTTCAGCACCTGGCTCTA
>JAZKEH010000045.1:0-6825 GCA_040387155.1 Pseudomonadota bacterium
CTGGCACTTTGAACGTGCTGGGAGGCAGCATGACGCTGAATGGTCTGTCAAACATCCAGCGCGCGGTAGTCAGCGGGGGTGTGCTGCAGGGAAGTGGTAGTGCCAGCATAGCGGACCTGTCGTGGACCGGCGGCACCATCCAGGGCGGTGCGCTTGATCCGGAATGGCAGGTGAATAACTTGCATCTTGCGGGCTTGACCACGCTGCAAGGACGCACCCTGAACCTGGGTGCAGAGGGTAACTCCGTTGCCGACGGCGCTACGCTGTTGATGTCGTCCGGCGCAAACCTGAACAATGCCGGCGTGCTGACCTTGTCCAACGGCAGTTTCCTCGGCTATCCCGTGGCGAACGGAGGAAATTCAACGATCAATAATAGCGGCACCATCATCAGCGTTGCCGATGTGGCGGATCCCCGGGTCAATGCGATTGGCGGTGTACAGGAAATCGGCGTGTCGACGACTCGCTTCAACAACCTGGCAGGTGCCACAGTACGGGTGCAGGACAGCACGCTGGAATTAGGACCCGGTACGCATAACGGCAGCTTGCAGCTGAGCGCCACGGGTGCGGGTGCGCCTGACAGCAAGCTCACGTTCTATCACTACGGCGGCGTGGTTGACCTGAATGCCGGTACCACCATTTCCGAAACCCGTGCCAATGGCGGTGTCACCAGCGTCCAGTTCGGTAACCCCAAATCGACCCAGCCAGGCGAAGCAGCAGGGATGACCAGGATCAACACGGACCTGACGCTGGACAACGTGATTCTTGGCAGTGGCACCCTTGCCGGTAGCGGCAGCTTGACGGCAACCAACCTGGCCTGGCAGGGCGGCATCATCAGTGGCCAATCGGAAGCGCCCGCATTCACTGTGACCAATCTTTCCACCGCCGGCGCACTTGCGCTGGAAGGCAGGACGCTGAACCTGCTGGCGGGCGGCAGCGGTACGGCTGCTGCGCTGTCGACCCTCGACATCAACGGATCAGGTGTCCTCAACAGTGCCGGCGCTGTGACGCTGGGCACTCTTGTCAACGCCGGCACCGTGAATGTCACTGGTGGCCAGCTCGGCACCGCAGGCGTTCAAAACGCAGGCCGGATACGTTTGGCCGAGGGTGCCTCGCTGTTGGCCAGTGGCGGTGTGCTCAACCTGGAAAGTGGTTCGTTGGCCGGTAGCGGTACGGTCAACACTGGCCAGTATTACCTGGTCAATAGCGGCCGCATTTCAGCAGGCAGCGCTGAAACCATCGGCACCTTGACGGTGCAGGGCAACCTGCAACAGACCGCAACCGGCATAACCAAGATCAAATCAGGCAGCGCGGGACAGTTCGACCGTCTAGCCGTGAGCGGAAACGTCCTACTGGATGGCAAGCTGATCGTTTCGCAGTTGGACGCCAACCTGCCGGCAGTGGGCGAGTCGCAGGTTTTCCTGACGATGGGCGGCGCGCGCTCAGGCAGCTTTGCCGTCACGGTGTTGCCCAGCACCGCGACGCGCTACTTCAACAACGCCGGCGGCGACTTCAGCTGGGCCAACCAGGCCAACTGGTCGGGCAGCGTGCTGCCGGGTGCCGCCGACGATGTATGGATCCACGCCGGCAACACCATCAGCCATACCGCCGGTAGCGATGTCATCGACAAACTGGCATTGATCGGCGCCACTCCGCTGTCGATTACCGGCGGATCACTGACGGTCGGCGGTGCGACCACCATTGATGGCATGCTGAACGTCTCTGGCAGCGGAACCTACACATCAAACGGGTCGGTCGGGGGAGCAGGCACGTTGCAAGTGGCCGGCGGCAGCGCCGTGCTGAACGGGACCACGTCGTTGCCGACATTGGCGATCAGTTCGGGGTCGGTCAGCGGCAGCGGGTCATTGGCCGTCACGCGTTCATTCAGCCAGACTGGCGGCGCATTCAACATGCCAGGCACCGTGACGCTGACCCAGCAGTCCGGGGACCTCTCAATCGCCAACATGATTGCCGGTGACCTGAATCTGGTCGCTTCAGCCGGCGCTATTCGCCAGACTGCAGGCTTGACTGCAACTTCGCTGCAAACCAGTTCGGTGGGCGGCACGCTGTTGACCAACAGCGGTAACCGGATCCGTAACTTCAAGGGCGTCAATGCCGGTACTGGCAATATTGCGCTGGTCAACGTATCGAGTCCGTCTAGCCTGGTACTGAACGGCATCTCGAACTCCGCCCCTGGCGGCAGCATCAGCGTCGACAATACCGGCGGCATCATCGACAACGCACCGATCATCGCCGCCAACGGCACCGTATCGCTGGTCGCGCGCAGTCCATTGGTTGTGAATGCGCCGATTTCTGCGGGCAGCAATGTCATTCTCCAGGCGATGTCGAGCACCGGCGGTAACGATAACCTGACCATCAACAGCAGCGTCACCTCGACCACCGGCTCACTGCAGCTGTCTGCCGGTACCGCGCTATCGGTTTCGTCCACTGGCAGCCTGTCGGTAACCGGCGGAACCATAGCGCTGACGTCGGTCAGCGGAACAGTGACGGTGGCCGACCCGACCAGAATCGTCGGTGCCACGCCAACGGTGACAGCGCCACCGCCGGTAATTGCCCCGGTTGCGCCAGTGACACCGGTGACACCAGTGACGAATGCGACGACTGAAACAACGCTGCTGGCCGCAACCACCAGCATCGTCAGTTCGACCAACAAGTCGTCGACCCAATCGTCGACAACGACGAAAGACGCGGGACTTGGCACAGTAGCGCCAATCGTCTCGACCACGACAGGCAGCACGAATACCTTCACGTTGGCAGGTGACCAGACTGTTGGCGGCACCACCGGGACGTTTGGCGGAAGCAATGTTGCATCGCTGGGCGAGACGGGAGCGTCGACCACTTTTGCCGGCCCTGTCGGTTCCGCAAGTACGCCGGGCAGCGACAACACATCCAGCAATTCAAGCACGTCCAGTTCGTCCAGTTCGTCCAGTACTTCCGTAGCAAGTGCATCGACCTCCTCCAGCTCCAGCAGCCCGGATTCGTCGACGTCATCGTCGGCTAGCGCCAGCGGTGACAAGAAAGACGACAAGAAAGATGAGAAGAGTGGGAAGGACGACAAGTCCGACAAGTCGGAGAAAAAGTCGCAGACCGCCACCAAGTCGGCGAAAAAATCATTGCCGGTTTGCAGCTGAGGGTGATGCAGATGAAAATATTCGCACCGGCGCTGCAGTCACTGTTATTGGCATCGAGTCTGTTGTTCGCCTTGCCCGTTGGCGCGGCGGAGCCAGTGGCGCGTGTCACCCACCTGTCTGGACTGGTGACCGCCAAGGGCGTGAGTGGCGCGACGCGGACACTTTCAGTACGCTCCGACATCATGGAGGGCGACACGCTGACCACCCACAAGGAAACCTACGCGCGCCTGAAATTCATGGATGACGCAGAAGTCGTTCTACGCCCGGAGTCGCAACTGGTCGTTACCAAATACGCGTATGACGCGGAGAAGCCACAGGGTGACAATGCGGCCCTCAGCATGTTGAAGGGTGGCCTGCGGGCAGTCAGCGGACTGATCGGGAAGCGAAACAAGGAAGCCGTGTCTTACACCACGCCAACGGCGACGATCGGCATTCGCGGTACGCACTTCGGCGCACTGTTCTGCAACAACGACTGTGGCGGTGTGCCCACGGTCAGTGGCAAGCCGCCGGCCAACGGCCTGCACGTCGACGTGGCAGATGGTGCCATCTTCGTGCGCAACAGTGGCGGCTCGCAATCATTCAACAGTGGACAGTTTGGCTTCGTCAGCAGCCCGACAGCGCCACCGATCCTGGTGCCGCCGCAGCAGGGGGTTCAAGTCACCATGCCGCCAGCGATCAGCCAGAACCAGGGCGATGGCAAGGGTGTGGCGGTGTCCAAGGATAACCAGTGCGTGGCGCAGTGATCGGCGTTTAATGGTGCCCGCCCGAGGGTGAACCGCGTAACGATTGGGTCCGGCCAGGCCATGTCCCGCGCCGCTGCAGCCGGCGGGGCGAGCGAGGTGGTGGGCGGGAAGTGTTAAGATTGCGGATGGTCCCGCCGACAGGAATCGAACCTGTATCTAGCGCTTAGGAGGCACTCGTTCTATCCATTGAACTACGGCGAGGGACGCTGATTTTACCTCGGTTTCCATGCTCTGTTTACTCTGTGAAGCATCGCCGCTATCATCTCGTTCCAATGCAACGGTGGTACAGGATGGTACAGCGGATGGTACATGGCGACACTTGAGAAAATCGGTACTTCCTGGCGCGCACGCGTCAGGCGAAAAGGTCATAAGCCGCTGACCAAAACATTTCGTACCAAAGCACAGGCCGAGATGTGGGCCACCCAGCGCGAAGCGGAGATGGCACGCGGCGAGATTGTAGCAGAGGCCGGCGCCCTGACTGTCGGCGAACTGATCAATGCCTATCGGGCGCTGCGGGACCAGGCCCGCCCGATCTCCGACACGTCCAACGAACACTACATGCTGCGTCACTTGTCAGAAGCGTTCAGCAAGACGCGGGCATCAGCATTGTCTTCGCAGGACCTTGTTGATTATTGCGCGATGCGCAAGGAAGAGGGCGCAGGTCCGTACACCTGCAACATGGAAATCTCCAAGCTCGGTACGGCGTTACGGTACGCGGCATCGTATAAACGCGTATCCATTCCCGATGCCGTTGGCTCTGCAAGGCCGTTGCTGGCCCACCTGGGCTTGATCGGGGGCGGCGGGAAGCGGGAGCGACGGACCAATGATGACGAGCTGCCACGGATTGTTGGCTGGCTGCGCGAGAACAAGGGCCCCCGTTATGCCGACGCGATCGAGTTTGCCGTTTATACGACGATGCGCCGTGGCGAGGTGTGCCGCATCGTTTGGGCCGATGTGAACGAGAACAAGAAGTTGATCACGATTCGGGACCGCAAGCATCCACGGAAAAAAATTGGCAACGATGAACTGGTGCCGCTTCTCGGTCGCGCGTGGGGTGTGTTGAAGGCGCAGGAAGAGCAACGTCTTGAAAGCGACGATCGAATATTTCCGATCCACCCGCAAACGCTTTCAAAGTATTTCAAAGAAGCGAGTGACGCGCTGGGCATCCCCGATTTGCACCTGCACGATCTGCGGCATGAGGGCACGTCGCAATTGTTTGAGCAGGGTTACGCAATCCAGCAGGTTGCGCTGGTAACTGGGCATAAGGATTGGCGCAATCTCAAGCGCTACACCAACCTTCGGCCGGAAGACTTGCACGGCAAGGACTAGCCTGCAATCTCCCGGCAGTGATCCAGGTAGTCGGCGACATCCCTGAAGTCGGCCCAGCGTTTTCCGCAGTCGAGATAAGTCTTGATCGGACATGTACCCGCGGAAAACTGGTTGTATAGCGAGGATTTGGTAATACCAAGCACTTCGGCCAGTTGGATGACGTTCAGGCGGAGGCCATAGCGCTCTACGATGTAGGCTTGGGAAAGCAGGCTCATTCCATCCCTCCGGTGTCAATCATTGCGCCCGGCTCCTCCGGGTATGGGTGGCGAAGGCGTCGTGGCGCACCGGCGCGCACGAGCCTGTTGAACGCCGCTTCGGGGGAACCTTCCACCGTCCGCATCACATTCAGGAGCGAGCCGTAGGCAACGCTCGCGCACTCGGTCAAATGCTCGTATCCAATCTGTAGTTGTTTCTGGATGGTGTGCACCTTGATCATTTCGGTTTGCACCCAGTTCAGCGCCTTCGGGAACGCGCCAACGAAATAGCTACCGGGCTCCAGCAATACATTCCATGGAATGACCCGGTCGCGGTTGTGAAGCTCCAGCTCCCACCGAACCCAGCGACTCCACAGTTCACCCAGTTGCTGCCCCTTCTCGTAGATGCGGAACAGCTTGCCGTTGCCGCGTTTGCCGATGTAGAAGGTCCTGCCCGTCCCGTCGGGAACCAGCCAGTTGCCTTGCTGGCTGATCGACGGCTTGTTGCCGCCGGTGGTGAAGCGACCTTCGAGGTACATATGCACGGCAAGATCAACAGAGTGGACGCCTTCGTAGTCGTCAACTGCGCCGTCCCATCGGCTGATGCGGGCGCGCATGTTGCCGCCGAAATAGCTGACGATCAATTGCCAGTCCTCGATCAAGGAACAGGCCTCGCCCGGCATGCTGATGAAGGCGGTCCCGCGTTGACCGCCGATTGCCAGCATTGCGCCGGTCTCGCCCAGGGTGAAGCAACGGGTGTAGCCGTGCAGGCCACGGCCGGTTTCGACGGCCGGCGCAAATTTGGGGCCGAGATACTCGAAGATCCACATGAAGAGCTTGCGCAAGGCTTCTGGCTTCGCGCTGTACTCGAACGTGAAGTTGAGCCAATCCGTAATCGCGGCGTACGCCGGCGTAGCTGTATGTTCACTCACCGAACTTTCCCCCCGTATTACCGTACGGGGGGAACAGCCCACCGTCGGGTGCTTCGAAAAAAACGACCAGCAGAGGCGCTGATCGACCGATAACTGCGGATGCCATACCCTCGCGCCGGTCGGCGGCGCGCCCCCTTCGGGGCGTTGGGGCACATGGCACCGTGGAGGGTGGGGGTGGCCTGCGGCCATCTGCCCCTGCGGGCAGACTCAAATCGCCCCCACAGCGTGTTTTGAGGCCGCTGGCAGGGCTTCCAATGAGTCGTTCGTCGGATGCGATGGCCGTCATGGTGTATCGCGTCCTGCGGGCTTTGATGCGGACGAATGCGACGGCGACTCGGCCGACAGATTGACCAGATAGCCGAAGGACTGGGCCGACTCCTGGCAGGTCTGCGGCGCGTCGACCACTTCGCCGGCGTGCGTCAGGCATTTGCATTTGTCGGCGTTGGCGATGCAGCCGGTGTATTGAATCGGCGGCGCC
>JAZKEH010000046.1:0-3644 GCA_040387155.1 Pseudomonadota bacterium
ACTCCTTGCGCGGGACCTTCAAACGTCGGCGATGAATGTGGCTGTCGATGGCCACTTGGCCATCCGGTGTGCGGCCCTGGAAGTAATCGCGCTGCCAGCCTTGTTTCACCGCATCGCTTTCGCGGTTCTGCAGGTCGTTGATGAATTTGGAGCGGCTGTTGCCCCAGGCCATGTATTGCGCATACAGGTCGGCATCGGACTCAATCGGCTTGATGACAGGCTCCACATCGTCCAGCAAGTGGTGCGGCATCGGTGTAATGAAGCAATACGGCTCACCTTTCTCGAAACTGATCTCGCAAGGCCGTGTGAAGTGCCAGTTCATCGTGAACGGGAACGGCAGCCAGAACGTTTCAGTGATACCTGTCAGCGGTTGAATGCCATCCTTCAGTGAGTTCGGCGGACCACCGGCCCACACATCCCAACCCGCTTCGGTGCGAAACAGGTAGCCGGTGTGGAAGGTCAGCACACCACCACCAAAATGCGACGTGACCCACCGCTGCATTTGCTCCTTCGTCGTATCACCCGTGGGTTCCACCACAATGTCAGTGCCCAGCGGGCCGCCATTCCAGGTAGCTTTGAATGACACCGGCAACTGCAACTCCCAGCCAGACGTATTGGCAAACACCAGTGGCAGACAGCGATAGGGATGGCGATGGGAGAACTTGTCCATCCATGCGCGATCCGGTTGGCCCGGCACCAAAGCAGGCGGATTCGGGTCTACCTGATAACAAGTCAGCTTCACGAAAATTTCCTTGCTCGTTGAATTTGCAGGTTGAACAGCATCACCGCATCCACTTGCGATAGGCCCATAGCAGCGAGACTACGCCCAGCACGGCCATCACACCCAGCACGATGTAGTAACCATTGTGCCAATGCAGTTCCGGCATGTTGTCGAAGTTCATGCCGTAGACGCCGACGATCAGCGTCGGCGGCATGAACAGCGCCGTCAACACCGTCAGATCGCGAATGGTGTTGCTCAGCCTGTGTGACGACACCGACATGTAGCCATTCACCAGGTCACCGCAGATTTCATAGTACATCGTGCTCAGGCTGTGCAAGCGTTCGCAACGTTCAAACAAGTCCTGCAGCGCATGTTCAATATCGCCTTCTTCATCAATGAGACGCTGCGGCACTTCCGACCACAGATTGTCGACCAGACGCTCATGGTAGTTGAAGATGCGTTTGAGCTTTCGCAAGCGTGACTGGTACGCAATGAGATCGCGCATCAGCGTATCGTTGGGGCTTTCCTGCATGGCATCTTCGAGATCGCCGAGCCGGCTCTCGAACGACAACATCGCATCAAGGTAGTTGGACACTGACAATTTCATGATGCGCGTGGCCAGCAGGCCGGGACTGATCAACAGATTTTCGCTGCGGGCCGACGACCAGTAGTGGTTCAGCGCATGACTGGTTTTGGCATGACAGGTAATCAGATAACGATCGCCGGCAAACATCGCCATCGTCATCTGCACAATGGTCAGGTCGGGATTGAACTCGATGATGTCGCGATAAAGAATCAGCGTGTTGTCGCTGAAATTCTCGATCTTCGGCGGATGGCGAAAGTGCTGCAGATCGTCGATGGCGAGTGGATGACAACCCATGTCGAGCAGGAATGCCTGTTCGTCGTCGCTGGGTTCGTTTTCAAGATCAACCCAGATGAAACTGCCCGGCGTCTGCCGCCATTGTTCCACCAACTCCACGCCACCTTCCTGCCAGTTCTCACCGACTTCGGGTTCCATCTTGATCAACTGCGTGCGGATCATGCGCGTTCCTGTTTACAGCATAAACTCTGCTGGAATTGTCCCCATTATTGCCAGATATTACCAATGCAAAAAACCATGACGTACCGGACCTGATGGGCAAAGTTTTCGATGTTGCAATACTCGGTGGTGGCCACAATGGTCTGGTGTGTGCTGCCTATCTCGCCAAGGCTGGCTTGTCTATCTGCGTGGTGGAAAAGAACGCCCAGGTTGGCGGCGCTGCATTGACTGAGGAATTCCATCCAGGCTTCCGCAACTCCGTGGCGTCCTACACAGTAAGTCTGCTGAATCCACAGGTCATTGCCGATCTGCAGTTGCATGCGCATGGGCTACAGATTGTTGAAAGGCCAGTCGCCAATTTCTGGCCGACCACGACAGGGCAGGGCCTGGTGTTGCCCTATGGGTTGCAGCAACGCCAGCAAGCCATCGCCGAATTTTCGCCACGTGATGCCGAACGCCTGCCAGCCTACGACCAGATGCTGGAGCGCGCGGCTGCCGTCTTGCGCGAGCTGATACTGGAGACGCCCCCCAACAGTGGAGATGGTTGGTCAGCGCTGTGGAAAGCCATCATGCTTGGCCATCGCTGGTCCACGTTGTCGCAGTCCGATCAGCAACTGCTCGTCGACCTGTTTACGCGCAGCGCAGCATCAGTGCTCGAACAATGGTTTGAACACGACCTGGTGCGCGCGGCCTTCGCCTTTGATGGTGTGGTGGGTACGTTTGCTTCACCGCAAACACCGGGCACGGCCTATGTGTTGCTGCATCACTGCTTCGGCGAGGTGAATGGCAAGAGTGGCGTGTGGGGGCATGCGGTGGGTGGCATGGGCGCAATCACACAGGCGATGGCGCGTGCTGCCACGGCAGCGGGTGTGGAGATTCGCGCAAACGCTGCCGTCGCGCGGGTTGAGGTGCACAACGCGCAGGTCAGCGGCCTCACGCTGATGACGGGCGAAACCATCAACGCCCGCAAGATAGCCGTGAATATCCCACCCAAACTGCTGTGCCGTGACTACCTGCCACCCAATGCAATGGACGAGAGTCAGCGCCAACGCTTCCTCGCCATCGATTCCGGCTCTGGCACCTTCCGCATGAATGTCGCGCTCAGTGAGTTGCCCCAGTTCAGTTGCCGACCCGCAACCACGCAACAGCCGCATCATGGTGCTGGCATCGTCATCGGTGCAGGCATGGGCTATCTCGAGAATGCCTATCACTCGGCAGCAATGGACGGCTGGTCACGCGAACCCATCGTCGAGTTGCTGATTCCGTCTGTCCTCGATTCAACCCTGGCGCCAGCGGGTCAGCATGTCGCCAGTCTGTTTGTGCAGCATGTGAAGCCGCAACTGCCGGCGCGCCGCAGTTGGCAGGATGCAACGGAGAAGGCCGCGTTTGCCGAAGTGGTTATCGACACCGTTACCCGTTACGCGCCCAACTTCCGCTCAGCCATTGTTGGGACGCAAGTGCTGTCACCGCTGGATCTGGAGCAACGCTTCGGTCTGATCGACGGCGACATCTTTCACGGCCAGCTGCGATTGGGACAGTTGTTCTCGGCGCGACCCGTACTGGGCAGTGCGGCGTACCGGCTGCCAGTGCAGGGTTTGTACCTGTGCGGATCAGGCGCGCACCCCGGCGGTGGCGTTACTGGCTTGCCTGGTCGCAATGCGGCGCGCGAAATACTGCGCGATTGCGGAAAGGCCTCGTAAAAACGTGGCGAAAGCGGCAAACCAGTACTAAATTGGGATGACTTCCTCTGGACTCGACCGGATCGCCTCATTAGGCTCCTTCGCATGCAGACATCCCGCCTTGTTGCCTTCATCGCCGCTATCGCGTTGCCTTGTTACATTCAGGCGCAAACCCCGATCAGTGCACTTCCCAATCGTCTTCAGG
>JAZKEH010000047.1:0-2405 GCA_040387155.1 Pseudomonadota bacterium
CCATGAACCGGCAAGCGCAACGATTACAGCCGGCCAACCAGCTGGCACATACAGCAGCAACCTGCTCCAACGTGAACCGAGCCAGTAGCCGAGCCAATACAACAACACGACAACCAGTGCCACGTGCGAACCCGAAATCACCAACAGATGCGTGGTGCCGGTCTCGGAAAACAGTTGCCATTCCGCATCGCTGATGCCGCTGCCATCGCCGATTGTCAGGGCACGCAACAAGTGGGGATACTGCAGCGTGCGAGCACCCGGCGTAGTCAACGTTTGTGAGAGTTGGTGGCGCCATTGTTCAAGCTGTTGCTCGCTTGTGTCCGCTGTCAGCAATTGGTTGCGGGGATCAGTGCGCAGATAGCCAGTCGCGCTGATCTGCTGTTGCAACAACCAGGCTTCATAGTCGAAACCGCCGGGATTCACAAAACCATGCGGTGGTCGGAGGCGCAACAACCAGCGCCAGCGCTGGCCTGGCTGCAGTATCAGCTGGTCGTAAACGCTGACCTGTACGAGCCTGCCATCGTCAGGTAGTTGAGAAAAATCGCACTGTTGCAACTCTGCCGACAAGCAAACCTTGTCAAGCCGCAGTTGCAAGCGTTGCGAATCGCCGTTGGAGACCGGCAGATTCCAGATCGTGGCCTCCACCCAAACATCCCGCGGAAAAGGCGGCTCCGGCCAGCGCTGCGACAAACGGTCGGCAGCGCAAAGGCATAACCAGCCCGCACCCAGCAGGCACGCTGCCGCGATACGCAGCGGTTGCCAGTAATGCAGCAACAGTGCGCACACACAACAAGCGATGACAATGTTGCGAGACGGCAGCACGGGCAGCAGCGCCGAGAGGGCAATGCCGAGGCTGAATGCGATCGTCCATGAGCGCATAAGAAGACAAAATTGAAAAAGGGATTAACGCAGTCTAGTAGGCGTTGAAGGATTCAACAGGAATAAATTCCGGCCGACTGCGGCCGATCTATTCGTAGCGCAGGATTTCTGCCGGGCGGGTTCGAGCTGCCCGGGCTGCCGGATACAGTGTTGCCAGCAAGCTCAGTACCAGCGCCAGCGCGCTGACCAGCAGCACGTCGGCCGCGCGAACCTCGCTGGGCAGGTAGTTGACGGGATAGATGTCGGAACTGAGAAATTCCACACCCGTCATCGCCTGCAGCGCGCTGACAATGTCACCTATCGACAATGACAACAGCACACCCGTTACAACACCGGCCGCAGTACCAATGACTCCAATGAACAATCCCTGCACAAGGAAGATATTCCGTATCGTCGCAGTGGCTGTGCCCATCGTGCGCAGAATCGCAATGTCGCCCTGCTTCTCGCGTACTACCATCATCAGACTGACAACCACATTGAAAGCCGCCACTGCCACCAACAATGACAGCAACAAGCCGACCAGCGCCTTCGACATGCGAATGTTCTCGTAGATATTGCCGTAGCTACGGGTCCAGTCATCGAACGTAAGCTCCATGGGCACGGTAATTCGGAGTTGTTCACTCAATTCGGCTACACCGAACAGATTGTCGGTGTGAATGCGATAACCGTGCAGGCCTTGGTTGAGTCGATACAGCACTTGCGCATCGCCCAGGTTCATCAGTGCAAGGTTGCCATCGAGCTGGGACCCCACGGCAAAAATTGCTGCAACGGTAACCACCTTGCTGCGGATGAATTCTCCCATCGGCGTGATGGGCGTGACAGTTGATACCAGCGTGACCTTGTCACCAACATTGACTTCCAGCTGCCTGGCCAGGTTGGCGCCAATGGCAATGTTCCAGCTGCTCTTCTGTAAATCTGCGAGCGAACCCCCGCTCATGAAGTCATTGATGATTGAGACATTGGCTTCCTGCACTGGATCGACACCATTCAACAGGATGCCCTTGGCATGGCCGTTGGCAAGCAGCATGCCTTGCAACTGCATGAATGGCGCAGTGCCGAGTACGCCCGGTGTCTGGTCGATAACAGCGCGGGCTTCGCGCCATTCGTCCTCAGTTCGCAGGTAATTGATACGCGGTGTTATTGCCGTCAGGTGCGGCACCAGGCCAAGAATGCGCTGCTGCATTTCACGGTCGAAGCCATTCATGACAGACAACACGGTCACCAGAATGGTGACTCCAAGAGCGAGACCGAGAACAGTCAACAGCGAAATGAACCCCACCAACAGGTCATGCGACCGCAACGAGACGTAGCGGCGCCCAATGAACCAGGCCAGCTGTTTACGCATGGGGGCGGCCGTCCACCGCCAATTGCAGGGGCTGTAGACGACCCTCCCGCAGTTCCAATACGCGATCCATCGTGGCAGCCAGATTGTTGTCATGCGTTACCAGGATAAAACTGATGCCGAGCTCCTGGTTGAGGTGGCGGATCAGGTCATGAATGGATGTTGCCGTATGGCGATCGAGATT
>JAZKEH010000048.1:0-2047 GCA_040387155.1 Pseudomonadota bacterium
CGACGGTTGTGAGTACCAGAGCTGCGATCAGATTACGACGTTGCATGAATCCTCCTCTTTGTTACAGCCATGGTGGCCGCGCCTATGTCATGGTTTGTCTGCACCAAGTCCCAGCGCTGCAATCTCTGGCGCTGAGTAACCGAGCCAGCGCAGGATTTCGTCATTGTGTTCACCGAGTCGCGGCGGCGGTGTGTCAACGCCGGGGCCGTCTTGTGCCATGCAAAAGCCGGCGTTGACGACGTGGACATTCTCATCGCCGGGCAGGCCTGGAATCGTCACTGGCAACACGGCGTTACGCGCGGCGAGATGCGGCAACGACACGGCTTCGCCCACTTCACGCACCATGCCGCACGGAATCCCGGCTGCACTCAGTTGCATCTCCCAGTCGGCGGCATTGCGTTTGGCAATTTCAGCGCCGACTTCCCGCAGCATGGCTTGCGAGTGGAGACGGCGTTGATCGGGATCGCTGAAGCGCGCATCACACAGCCAGTCGTCACGACCGAGCGTGCGTGCGAGTACGACGAACTGATGCTGCTGGACGACACCGAGTGAAATCTGGCGACCATCGGCCGCCGTAAAGAGGGCAGAGGTCGGCTGACCGCTATAGCCAACGTTGCCGGTGCGCGACAACGCGCTGCCGGTAACAAGAAAGGGCACGACTGCGGAAGTCATGAACGCCAGCGTCGCATCCAGCATGGCGACATCGATGTAGTCACCGCCGCCGCCGCGCTGCCGTCGCATCAAGGCGGCGAGAATGGCAAAGGCCGCCGTTTGTCCGGTCAGTGTGTCGACCACCGGGAAACCAACACGCATCGGCGGACCGTCCTGCTCACCGCCAAGACTCATCATGCCGCTGGTGGCTTGCACGATGTTGTCGATCGCGGGCCAATCGCGCAGCGGGCCGCTCTGGCCATAACCGGAAACGGAGCAGTAGATAATGTCGGGCTTCAGTGCGCGCACTGCCTCAACACCAAGCCCCAGTCGTGCCATCACACCGGGCCGGAAGTTTTCCAGCAGCACATCGCTTTGCGTGATGATGCGGCGCGCCACTTCCAGCTGCTCTGGTATTTTCAGATCAAGCACAATGGATTTTTTGCCGGCATTGGCGCCGATGAAAGCGGGCGCCATGCCGTCGTAGCGGCGGTCGGCACCGTAGTTGCGCATCGGATCACCGCGGCCGGGCGGTTCTATCTTGATGACTTCGGCGCCGAGCAGTCGCAGCAGATAGGACGCGTAAGGACCGGCCATGACATGGCTGAAATCGGCGATACGTATGCCGGCTAGGGGTTGCATTCAGTTACTGCCTCCGGAGCAGGAAATCGAACCATCGCTGCGCACACTCTGGCGCGACGCCGCGAATACCGAGTTGCCGTCGATGCCATAGCGCGCAAGCGCTGCCGCATTCTGTTCGGCAATGGTGAGATAGAGCGCATCGAATCGTGTTTGGTCATCTGCCGGCAGTTGGGTAAAGGTCACTCCTTCTGCGCGTGCCAGTGCCAGTCCATCATCGAGCGCCAGTTTGTTCTTCTCGATCAGTGCGTTCTCCCACACGGCCACACCTTCGTCGAGGATGCGCTGGTGTTCTGGTGAAAGCTGCTTGAAGCGCGTCATGCTCATCGCCCGCGACGGATAGGCGCCGCGCGGGATGATCATTTCAAGGTAGTAATCTGCCACTTCGGCAAAGTGCAGCGCGCGAAACGTATCCGTCGGCGCCACCACACCATCGAGCACGCCTTTTGCCAGCGCGGAGTACACGTCGTTCATCGGCATGTTCACCGGATCGGCACCGAGCGACTCCAGCACACCCAGCAACTCGGTAGGACCACGAATGCGCATGCCGCGCAGATCGTCGAGCGAGCGGATCGGCTTGTCGGTAGTAATGATGCCGGGCAGGCTGCCGCCCTGTACGGCGAGTACCTTGAGTCCTTCGAGTTCGGCGGCGTATTGCGCGCTGCCGGCTTCAAGACAGCGATACAGCGCCAGTTGCTGTTCCATCGTACTGGTGCCGCTGTAGAAACCCGATTGATGCCGGATCAGATGGGTGCCG
>JAZKEH010000049.1:0-1845 GCA_040387155.1 Pseudomonadota bacterium
CTGCAGAAAAGCGTGATACATCGGGGCGATAGGGATTACGCTGTAATCAACGCCGAGCGCTGCGGCTTCGGCAGCTGCGTCTTCCTGGCTCATGGGTGCGGTGTAGTCGAACGGCATCATCACTGCCTTCACGCTTTCCTTGCCGAGCGCATCCACGGCCAGTGCAAGGGTCAGTGCTGAATCGATGCCCCCTGACAAACCCAGCACAACACCTTTGAACCGATTCTTTGTTACGTAGTCCTGCAGACCAAGACGCAGTGCTGCATACAGCTCGGCATCATCATTGAGCAACGGCGTTATGTGCCCTGGCAGAATCTCTACCTGTGGCACAGCGGCCTCTGCAGACCAACGCGCAAATACACGCTGATTACCGGTAACAAACTGAGCGTCCTGTACCTGAACGCTGCCATCCGTTGCCAGCGCCATCGACGCACCATCGAACACCAGCTCGTCCTGGCCACCCACCTGATTAACGTAGATCAATGGCAACCCGGTTTCGGCTACGCGCAGTCGCATGCAACGCAGACGCTCCTCATATTTGCTACGGCTGTAGGGCGACGCATTGATATTGACGACGAGCGCAGCGCCCACGTCAGCGGCCTGCTGCATGGGACCAGGAAACCACAGGTCTTCACAGATGGTGAAGGCAACCGGCAAGCCCTTCATCTCCAGCACCAATGCTTCACTGCCCGGCTCGAAGTAACGCTTCTCGTCAAACACCTGATAATTCGGCAGGCATTGCTTGTTGTAGGTTCCAATGATCACACCATCGCGAATGACGGCCAGACGGTTGTACAACTTGCCAGCGACACGTTGCGGATAACCCACCACCAGCGACGTTGCCAGGCGCGCATCGCACAATTGCTGCAAGGCCTGACCAATGCGCAAGTCAAGGCTGGGCCGCAACAACAGGTCTTCCGGCGGATAGGCAGTCAGCACCAGTTCAGGAAACACGATCAGGTCAGTCGCCTGTTCCGCGAGTACTTTGCGTGCGGTCGAAAGCACTAGTTGAACGTTGCCCGGAATGTCGCCGACCAGCGGGTTCAGCTGCGCCATTACGATGGAAATCTGTCGGTAAGAAGAAGAGGAAGCTGGCACCTGGGACTGTCTCACTGCATCAAGGTACGGTATTGTCTGCGTATTCCTGTTTCTTGGCAAAATGGTGCGATTGCATGGGTTTGATACGTCTGCTGACGTGGCTGGCCATTGGTTACTTTATATGGCTGGCTGTCACAAATTACTTGCGCAAACAGGAACAGCGCAATGCCAGCAGACGCGCCCATGAGCAAAAGAAGTCGCAGGTACCTGAACGCATCGTCAAATGCGAGCAATGCGGACTGCATCTGCCGGAACCTGAGGCACTTGCCGCCAACGAGCACTGGTTCTGCACCAACGACCATCGCCAGCGCTGGCTCAGCGGGAAGCGCTGACCATGGCCGGTCTGTATGACCACTACTTTCTGCAGCGCAGCGGTGAATCGGCTACCCGGCAGCAGAATCGCCAGGTCCTCACCGTTTACAACATCTATCGGCTGGTGCTGGCTCTCATCCTGCTGATCAGCTACTACTTCCGCTCTGCCACCTCTCCGCTGGGTTCCGTCGATGACACGCTATTTCTGCGACTGACGATTGGCTATGCCATTTTCAACGCGGTTACGCTGTTGATACCCATGCGACTGTTGGAAGGTTTGCGCAGTCTGCTCTACGTCGCTGTTGTCATCCTTGCCGACATTCTGCTGCTGGTAACCCTCTGCTATGCCAGCGGTGGCGTCAGTAGCGGTATTACGCCGTTGCTGATATTGCCGGTTGCCAGCGGCAGTCTGCTATTCGGTATCCGCATCAGCAC
>JAZKEH010000050.1:0-3216 GCA_040387155.1 Pseudomonadota bacterium
GTGGTAGTTCAGCGCCAGCTTGCCGCCGAACAAGTCATCATCGGGCGAGAAGTGCAGCGCATTGGAATCGCCGTAACTGGCACTGTAGCGTTCGGCGCGTATACCGACATCAAGCGACCACTGGTCAGCCAGCGTAGTGGCCGTATCTGCATAGGCGGCATGGCGTTTCATCGTGTAGGCGCTGTGGAAGTCGCTGGCGGCGTAGGTGTAGATACGGCTCAGTTCAACATCCTGTTCGAGGGTGTAGAGGCCGGCAACCCATGATGTGCGACCATCAAACAACAGCCCATCCGGCGAGGACAGCAGTCGCAGTTCGCCACTCGCAGTGTCGTGTTCGCGCAGGTAAAGATCGGTTGATGAGTATTCGTACGGGTGAAAGCCCGTATAGGTCCAGTCTTCATCGTAGCCGTAGCTCACGTCGGAATCGGCCGCACTGACAAGTACTTCGGTCGTGAATGCAGAGAAGGCACTGCTGACAGCCTGCAGGCTCACATAACGTGAGTCCTGTCTGTCATGACCAGGCTCATCACTGCGTGTATTGCGATCATTGTCCAGCGAGAACGCATCGTAGCCGTTGTCGACATCGACAAAGCCTGCTCGCAGATTCACTTCCAGGTTGGAGGTTGCTTGCCACTGCAACGCGCCTCGCACGGTCTGTTCATCACGCCCATTGGTGGGCATGTTCAGAAAAATGTTGTTGCCGTAACCATCGCTCTGCAGCGACTGGGCCGACAGGCGGAAGCCCACTGCATCGCTGAGTGGACCCGAGACATAGCCGGCAATACCGCGACCCTGGTAATTTTCACCTTGCAGTTGCAGGCCGTACTCCATCGTTGAAGTGGGTGCTTTGCTTTGCAGATTGATCAGGCCGGCGAGTGCGTTCGAGCCATAACGCGTGCCTTGCGGGCCGAGCAGGATTTCGACCTGCTCCATGTCGTACAGCATGGCCGCAGCGCCAATGCCGGAGAAATCCACGCCATCAATCAGCATGCCAACCGAAGAGTTCAACGGCTCGGCAAACTGACCAGTTTCACCAATGCCACGCAACTGCACATAGCGCGCACGCGATGCGCCAGAGGCAATGTTGACGTTGGGCGCATTCAGCAGCACGTCTTCCAGATGCAGTGCGTTCTTCTCGCGCATCAGTTCGCTGTCGAGCACGCTGATGCTGGCGGGAATGGTATTGAGTGCGGATTGGCGGAAGTCAGCGGTGACGATGACTTCTTCGATGGGTTCTTGCGCATGTGCCGGCAATGCAGCTGATATGGCCACAGCCAACAGGGTTCGACGAGTGCGCGCAGAACACACGCTCGCGAGCAGCGAGCGCTGCCGGAACTTCATGCTCGCGAACAGCGAGCACTGCAGGTCAAAATTACTATAGGAAGGACTGTGTCGGTTCATACCATTCTCCGAAAAACGACTGACTGGTGAGGGTTGCAACAACACAGTTAGTACGACGGAGAACGTGCCGATATCACAGTAAGAGGGGGGCGAAACACTGCTGCGAAGCAGCAATGAACACACCGCTGCGGAGCAGCGGAAAAACCCCAACGACCGGATTAACAGGACCTATTCCTACGCCAGTATTAACTGGTTCAGGTTCAAAGGGTTTGATCTCAGGACACTCGTTACGCAATGCCTCGTAACAACTGTCCACCCCTTAGGACGGGCGGCACGTTACCAAAAAAGCTGTGCACAGGCCAGCAGGCGTTTCCTTGCTGTTATTTGCCTAAGGCAATGAGGAGGCGGTTTGCGTGCATTTTCATTGGCTTGCACAGGTGAACTGCTCTTGGTGGCCGGTTGGCGAGTCCCTATGCTTCTGTTGGTTACACGCCTGCTGGAGTCAGAGTCGATGAAGCTGCCTTACGTTTTTGAATTGTTGGTCATTCCGTTGGTCGCTTCGGTGCTCGCTGCATTACCTCTCCAGTACGCGCATGCGGACACTGTCCGTATCGAAGAATCCAATCCCGCCATCGTGCGAACGCCCGGCTGGTTCGCCGTAAGTGATGGCAGCGTCAGCGGCGGCAGGGTAGGTGCTTCGAAAACGCCGGGGGCATACGCAACAGTTTATTTCACGGGTACCGGCATCAAGTGGATCGGCTATCGCTGCCTCTGTGCGAGCGGGGCCGCGCGCGTGTGGCTGGATGGCAACATTATTGAGGGAATACTCTATATGTGGGGCGGTGGACCCCAGACGGCGCAGGCCGAAATGTACAGTATCAGCGGCCTCGCGCCTGGCAACCACAGCTTTACTGTCGAAGTGAGAGACTACAGCAACACTGCGCCCTACGTAGTAGTCGATGCATTTGATATTGAGAACGGTAACGTGCGCTCGCCTGATGCGCAGGACCCACCGCCCGTGAAGGAGCTCGAGTCGCCACGAGTAACGCTAACTTCGCCGGTGTATCCCAACAACATCGTTACCGGTACGGTCACGCTTACCGCTGATGCTACTGACAATGTTGGTGTGACGCTGGTGCAGTTCTACGCTGGTACGACACTCATCGGCTCCGACACCACTGCGCCGTATGCCATTGAGCGCGACACCAGTGGTATTCCCAGTGGCTCGACTTATTCGATCAGCGCAGTCGCCCATGACGCGGCAGGCAATCGGGGTTCAAGCCAGCGGCGAGAGGTCACTGTCGATCATCAGGACACTACACGCCCAGTGGTGGCTATCACCGCACCTGCGACAGGAAGTTCCATGTCGGGCACCATCGATGTGACAGCGTCAGCCAGCGATGCTTCGGGCATCGCGCAGGTCACCTTCAAGGTCGACGGCTTCATGAGTGCACAAACCGATACGACTTCGCCCTTCTCAGTGCCGTATGACACCGCCACGTGGATCGACGGCAAGCATACGTTGACTGCAGAAGCGACCGACAGCCGCGGCCACACCGGCACGTCACAACCCATTACGCTCACTGTGAGTAACAGCGTGCAGCCTGGCATGCTG
Organism: Pseudomonadota bacterium; assembly: GCA_040387155.1. Lineage (GTDB taxonomy): Bacteria > Pseudomonadota > Gammaproteobacteria > Pseudomonadales > Pseudohongiellaceae > CAILUG01. The sequence continues at coordinate 2,957 of JAZKEH010000050.1, forward strand.
CGTATTCATGATGATGATCCGCGAATTGCCTATAGCGGCTCGTGGGAGGTCACTAATGCCGTTGCTCCGCAGACGGGCGATATTTTCCATTGGGGCAGTGCCAGAGTGTCGAGTACGCCAGGCAGCACGGCAAGTATCACCTTCACCGGCACTGGCATTCGCTGGCTGGGTTTGTTGTGCGAAAAATGCGCGCCCGCCACGGTTTCCATTGACGGCGGCGCTGCGCAGCAAATTTCACTGTTCGGCGCAAACTCGGTGAA
>JAZKEH010000051.1:0-4232 GCA_040387155.1 Pseudomonadota bacterium
ATCCAGCTTGGTCTTGGTTGTTTCTGGGGAGCCGAGCGGCTGTTCTGGAATTTGGCTGGCGTTTATACGACGGCCGTGGGCTATGGTGGTGGCTTCACTGCCAACCCCAGCTACAAGGATGTCTGCAGTGGCCAAACTGCGCACACCGAACTTGTACTGGTCGTATTCGATCCAGAAATTGTGTCGCTGGAGGCAATACTTAAAGTGTTCTGGGAGGCACACAACCCAACCCAGGGCATGCGGCAGGGCAATGACACTGGCACCCAGTACCGCTCGGCCATCTACGCCAATTCACCAGAACAATTGGCCGTCGTGCAGGAATCAGCACGTCAATACCAACACGCTTTGCAGCAGGCAGGCCTCGGCAGGATCACCACCGAAATTCGGCTGGCCAGTGCGTTTTACTATGCCGAGGACTACCACCAGCAGTACCTTGCCAAAAACCCGGACGGCTACTGCGGCCTGCGGGGAACCGGTGTACCATGCCCGCATGCAAGCTGAAATCAACAAACTGATCGTCGCCATTTCCTCGCGCGCGCTGTTCGATCTGGATGCCAGTAACCAAGTGTTCGAGCGCGAAGGCGTCGAAGCCTATCGCAAGTACCAGATCTCGCACGAGGATGAACCGCTGGCCCCCGGCGACGCCTTCCACCTCGTCAAGAAGCTCCTGAACATCAACAAGTTGTTGGGACAGCAGCGAGTGGAAGTGATCCTGCTGTCACGCAACACTGCTGACACCGGCCTGCGCATTTTCAACTCAATCAAGCATCATGGACTCGACATCGCGAAGGCCGCATTTTGCGGTGGTTCCAGCCCATATCGTTACGTTACCGCCTTTAACTGTCATTTGTTCCTGAGCACCAATGGCCAGGATGTGCGACAGGCATTGGAAAGCGGCGTAGCCGCCGCCACGATCCTGCCGTCGAAAACTGCCAATACCGGTGACGACAAGCTGCGCTTCGCCTTCGACGGCGATGCTGTGTTGTTCTCGGATGAAGCGGAGCGGGTCTACAAGTCCCAGGGGCTGGCGGAATTCACCCGTAGCGAGATTGCAGCAGCGAAGAAGCCACTCAGTGGCGGTCCGTTCAAGCCATTCCTGGCAGCGTTGCAAATGCTCCAGCGCGAATTCAAGGAAGGGGAGTCACCGATTCGTACCTGTCTTGTCACTGCCAGGTCTGCACCTGCCCACGAGAGAGTCGTGCTGACGCTGCGTCATTGGGACATCAAGATCGATGAGTCATTGTTCCTGGGTGGCCTCGACAAGGGGTCGTTCCTCGGCGCCTATGATGCGGACGTGTTTTTCGATGACCAGGAAGGGCATTGCGAATCTGCCCGTGGCCATGTGGCTACCGGTCATGTGCCCAATGGCATCGCCAACCAACGCGTTGCCTCCTGATATCCATTCACAAATCAGCAAGAGAAATTCCCCATGGAAATTGCCTGTCTTGATCTGGAAGGAGTTCTGATCCCCGAAATCTGGATCGCCTTCGCTGACAAAACCAACATACCCGAGTTGCGCGTAACGACGCGCGACATTCCGGACTATGACGTGCTGATGAAGCAGCGACTGCGGATCCTGGCTGAGAATGGACTGGGACTGAAAGAAATCCAGCAGGTTGTCAGCACGATGCAGCCATTACCCGGTGCCGTGGAGTTCGTTGCGTGGTTACGCAAACATTTCCAGGTCGTGATTCTGTCCGACACCTTTTACGAATTCGCAATGCCGTTTATGCCGATGCTCGGCAACCCGACGTTGTTGTGCCACAAACTGGTGGTCGATGAACAAGGCAAGGTTGTGGATTATGTGATTCGCCAGAAAGATCCGAAGCGACAGGCAGTGTTGGCCTTTCAGGGATTGAACTTTCGCGTAATTGCCGCCGGTGATTCCTATAACGACACCAGCATGTTGGGAACGGCCCAGGCAGGATTCCTGTTTCATGCCCCACAAAAAGTCATCGCAGAATTCCCCCAGTTCCCAGCCATTCACACCTATGACGAACTCAGGAACGCGTTTCGCAATGCGAGTCAGCGCACACTGGATTAGTCAGCTCTGACAGCGACAACAGGATGCGGGCTGTAGCGCCCCAGATGTAGTGATCACCGTAGCGGATAAAACGGAATTCACGGATTTCGCCATCCCGTTCAAGCGTGTCAGTGCCGTACTGCGACGCATCGAGCGCGAGATGCAAGGGCAACTGGATGATTTCGGCGACTTCTGCCGGGTTGTGACTCAGCTCTGGCTCGCGCTCACACCATGCGACGACAGGCGTAATCGTGATACCTGAGCTGACACGGGTTTCCGGCAGACGACCCAACGTCTGCAACACAAACGGATCCAGCCCAATTTCCTCGAATGTTTCGCGCAACGCTGTCGCTTCCAGACTCTCGTCTTTCGTTTCAATACGACCGCCTGGCAGACTGATCTGGCCTGCATGCAGGGCAAGATTGATGCTGCGACGTGTGAGCAACACATAAGGCTCGCTCGCATTGATGCAACAGACCAGCACTGCAGCATGTGAGGAGGTTGTAGGGGGTAGTAGTGGGTGAGCGGGCAACAGCAACGTGTGCAGCAGGTCGCGACAGAATGTTGCTGGCAGGGCAGAGGTGTCTTGCGGCTTCGCCAAGAATGACATCGGCAGTTTCGGGAGCATGCGCTCAACAAATGGAGTCAGGAGCTGACGTCACAGATTGTTGATCAGCATCCCGATCTTGTCGAGCGTTTCCTGGTATTCATCCGCGCCAACAGAGTCAGCGACGATGCCGCCGCCGCCCCAGCAATGAATCATGTTGCGATCGCGCACCAGTGTGCGGATGGCAATATTGCTGTCCATGTTGCCACTGTGATCGATCCAGGCAATGACACCGCAATAAACCGAGCGCGGCATGGTTTCCAGTTCATTGATGATTTGCATCGAGCGCAGTTTCGGCGTGCCGGTAATGGAGCCACCAGGAAAACAGGCAGCCAGCAGCGGAAACACATCTTCCGGTTGCTGTAGTCGTCCCTTGATGGTGCTGACAAGATGATGCACGTTGGTGAAACTCTGCAGCTCAAACAGTGCTTCAACACTGACCGAACCGAAACTGCAGACGCGGCCAAGATCATTGCGAAGCAAGTCGACGATCATGAGGTTTTCCGCTTTGTCCTTTTCGCTGTTCTGCAGCGTTTCCTTGTTGCGTTGATCCTGCTGGGGATCAGCATTGCGTGGTTGGGTTCCTTTGATCGGCTGGGTAGTGACGACATCACCTTCAACCTTGATGAAACGCTCCGGGGAAAAACTGAGTACGCTGTAATCGCCATCTTGCAGATACGCTGCAAACGGTGCGTTGGCGTGTTGCTGCAGATGTTGAAATGCCTGCCAGCTATCGCCCTGGCACGGTGCAGAAAAACACTGCGCCAGATTCACCTGATAACAATCGCCGGCGTGGATGTAGTCAATGATGCGCTGGAAGCGTTGCAGGTACTGGTCACGACTGAAATTGGATGCAAATGGTGCCAACAGTCTGAAGGACGCTGTTGACGGTTGGCTTGGCAAGGCGAGCTGAGTGCGGATTTGTTGTCGACGCTGTTCATCCGCGGTGCGCAGCACCAGGCGTGTCGTTTGTTGCTTGTGATCAATTACAACCGCCCAGTCATAAACACCGGCCAGCATGTCAGGCAACGTCAGCGCTGCTGACTGGTGTGGCTGCAGGCGATTGTTGCCATGCAGCAGTTCATAACCAAACCAGGCGACAACGCCACCGGTGAACGGCAAATCAGCAATAGCCGACCGCGGTTGCAACGGACAATAACGTGCGAGCACGGTAAACGGCTCATCGTCGCTGGCTTCTACCAGCTGGCCAAGGCGGTCAGTGATTTCAGTGCGGCCAGCACGCGTTCGCAACACCAGCTGGGGATCTGCCACCAGGATGTCAAAGCGTGCAGCCGGATGTGATGAAGTGCCACTGCTCAAGACCATCGATTGCGGAAGCGAACGCAGACGGGCAAACCACTCTGACAGGGAGACAGAGTAGTCAAGATTCTCAACAACGGGATTCGTTGCAACAGCGAACGACATGACAGGATCCAAGGCGGACAAGCAATATTGCGAAACTGATTATGGGTGAATTATGGGCAAAAACAGCACTGCAATTACATGCAGTTTACTGGACGGGGCAGGCCGGCGATTCTGGCAGCAAGGCGGGCGGGGCTGCCGGGAAACAGGCTCAGCAGATACAAACTGTTGCCCTTGGAG
>JAZKEH010000052.1:0-3950 GCA_040387155.1 Pseudomonadota bacterium
ATCATTGTTGTTGCGGCTCAGATGTTCCTGCGGTGGCTTGCCACGGAAGTCGGGAAACATGTGGCGACTTGCCAGATCCTTGCGCTGACCGACTGCTGTGTCGTTCATGCCGAGTGGCGTCAGCAGTTCATCCTGCAACAACTGGCGATAGCTGCGGCCTTTTGGATCAGAGCGTCGCACGGCTTCGCCCATCAGCGCGTGATTGAACAGCGGCGAGTAATGGCACTTCATGCCGGGCGGATCCACCGGGCGGATGTTCTGGCAGATGGCAGCGATGATTTCGTCGAGACGATCGATGTACATGCCGGGCTTCGGAATCCACAACGCCGGCAGGCCGGACATGTGCGTCAGCAGATGAAAGAAGTTGATCTTCTCGCGGGCACCACCGCCGAATTCCGGAATCACTTCGCACACACGCGTTGTCAGCGCGAATTGGCCGAGTTCAATGGCGCGCAGTGTCAGCACTGTAGTGAAAGCCTTGGTCAGCGAGAACAACGAAAACACCGAATCAACTTCGAGCCGGCGCTTGCGTTCACCGTCGCCGTAGCCAAAGGCTTCCTGCAAGGCAGGTTCGCCATGGTGGCCCACAGCAATAACGGCGCCAAAGTATTTGTCGGTAGCAATGTCTTTCTCGATCACTTCGCGCAGGTGTTGCAGGCGGTCGGCATCGAGGCCTTTTATTGTTGTTGTCATGGAAACCTCGGAGGGCAGGAAGCAGTCAGTCAATATTCATGTCGATATCAATCGATATAAATGTCGCGGAACGATAGATAGACGGAGACATAGGCTACGGCTCCCATTACCACGCCCAGAGGCGCCAACAGCAGTAGCATGAGGAAGGGGAGGGATTGCAGTGCCGCCGCCGCCAGTCCGAAGACCACGATCAGCACTACACCGACTACCAGCCAGCAGAGACCATAGATCAGGAAGGGCCAGACGTTTTTCATGCAGCCCACGAACGACAGCCGCAAGGCGTCGATGGCGCCGGTGTTGCCAAGCATGATCAGCGCCGGCGCAAACCAGAGTGCCGCGTACAGGGGTAGCGTCAGGGCAACGACTATCAGCACGCGCATTATCAGTGAGTAAGGATCCAGCGTGGCAAGGTAGGCGTTGGGATCTCCGTTTTCCAGCATGGCGAGTAGCAGTGGGCCAAACACGGCGGCGACAATCACAACGCCGCTGATCATGATGATCAGCCCGCTAACGACGAGTCGGCCGGTTTTGGGTCCAAAGCCCGCAAACAGATGGCTGATGCGAATGGCTTCGCCTTTGTGCTGCGCATGACAGGCCGCCATGACGCCGGCGATCCATACCGGCTGCAGGAAGGCGTTAATGATGTTCACACCAGGAATGAAGTTGACGACACACAGAACGACAAAGCCCACTACGCAAAATGCGATCCACTGGCCCGGCGCCGCCTTGAAACGATCCCAGGCTTCCGTTATCCAGCCCGCGCCGCGGTCGCCGACGACAAGGTGTGGTTCATGCACGATTTCCCCGCCATCATTGCCGGGTTCTTGCGGGGACAAGGGGGTGTCGATATCCATGCAGCTGCCTCGTTGTTTTATTTATAGTTAGCTATTGCTTGCAGTGACTTTACGATAGTCCCATGACGGATGTACACAGCTTCCCACCCCTCGCCGCACCCGATGCGACGCGACTGATTCTCGGCTCAATGCCGGGCGTGGCATCGCTGACGGCGGGGCGGTATTACGCCCATCCCCGCAATGCTTTCTGGCCCTTGATAGAGGGCTTGTTGCAGCTGCCAGCGGGGCTCGATTATGAGCAGCGATGCGCAGCGCTGAGACAGCATCGTATTGCCGTGTGGGATGTGCTGCAGAGTTGCCACCGGCCGGGCAGCCTGGACTCCGCCATCGATCGTGACTCGATGGTTGCCAACGACTTTGCCGGCTTCCTGCGTGAGCATCCGCAAATCCGGCGCGTCTACTTCAATGGTCAGAAGGCGGCACTGGAATGGAAGCGGCTGGTTGCGCCCACCCTGGCGGGCGGTCAGGGCCTCGTTACCAGCGTGCTGCCATCATCCAGCCCGGCCCATGCCGGCCTCCCTCTTGCAGAAAAACTGAAGCGCTGGCATAAATTATTGGAAGACTTCAACTAGGACGCCAGACAGACCACCAATACAAACAACAACAACGGAGGACAAGGCACATGTTTCTCAAGTTGCTGGAACAGCACATCAGGACCGGAACTCTTCATCTGCACCTGCCCGGGCGTGATTACACGTTCGGCCGCGAGGGCCCCGAGGCCCACTGGTACATCCAGGACGAAAGTGCCATTGGCCGTATTGCCCGCGACTGGGAATACGAGATGGGCGAAACCTATATGCAGGGCGCGTGGAACGCCGGTACTACCGGCTTGCATGCCTTGCTCGAAGTACTCCGCAGCAACTTCGCCGTACAACAACCCGCCCGCTGGATGCGCGCGCTCGGCGGCGCCGTGCAACAGTGGAACCGTGTCGCCAACAGCTATCGCAACGTGGCCGCGCACTATGATGTGCCGGAGCCGGTATTCCGCCGCTTCCTCGACCAGGAAATGTTTTATTCCTGCGCCTATTTTGCCGAACCCACCTACAGCATCGACGAAGCGCAGCAGGCGAAGGCGCGTCACATTGCCGGCAAATTGCTCGTGCGCCCCGGCGATCACATTCTCGACATTGGTTGCGGCTGGGGCAGCATGGCGTTTCATCTGGCAAGTAATTACGACTGCAAGGTCACCGGTATCACGCTGTCGCGCGAACAGCTGGCAGTGGCGCTGCGCGAGAAGGAAAAGCGCGGCCTACACAACGTCAACTTTGAGCTGTGCGATTACCGCGAGCACAAGGGCAGCTACGATCGCGTGGTCAGCATCGGCATGTTCGAGCATGTCGGGCGGCCGTATCACGCGACCTACTTCCGCAAGGTCAATGAATTGCTGAAGCCTGACGGGGCCGCGCTGATACACACGATAGGCCGCACCGGCTCGCCGGGCCTTACCAATCGCTGGATTCATCGCTACATCTTTCCCGGCGGCAGCACGCCGTCGCTATCCGAGCTGGCGCCGGCGATAGAAGCCAGCAAGTTGCGGACAACCGATGTTGAAGTATGGCGCCTGCATTACGCGGAGACGCTGCATCACTGGTACGAGCGCTTCCAGCAGCACCGCGGCGATATTGCCGACCTGATGCAGGAAGAGTTCTGTCGCATGTGGGAGTTCTATCTGGCGTCCTGCGAGGCGGCCTTCCGCGCGTCCGATCTTGTGGTCTATCAAATGCAGCTGGCCAAACGTCATGGCGTGGTGCCGATAACACGCGATTATCTCTACCGCTGACTTCCAGAATTTTTTCAAAATTCGGGCTCTTGAAAACCTTTTTTGAAATCCCTATCTGTTTTCGCGAGCGGTATTGATGCCGCGTCCTTTTTCTTTGGTTCAACCCCACATCCCAGGAGGTCTGTATGAAAACGAAACTTGCATCTGCCGGCCGGTTGTTCGCGATGGGCGCCTTGCTGGCCACGTTGAGTCACGCTGCCAATGCAGCGGCGCTGTTCACGCTGAAAGGCGACACACTGGAAGCCAGGCTGGCCAGCGAAGCGGAAGTGCGGGTGTCAGTGCTAGGCTGGACTGACAATGCCAAGGGAGCGGCGCTGGTCGAGGAATACAAGAAGTACCGGGACAACCCCGATGCCGCGCAGTTTGCCAGCTTTCTGCAGCAGCAGGACACGAAGGGTTATATCTTCACGAAGGAAGCGGCCGGCTATACGGTGAAGTATGCGTGGCAGAGCGACGATCCGCTCAACAAGCGGATGGTGCTACTGGTGACGCCGGCGTTGATGACACACAACCCCTATCAATGGAAAACACCGAACAAGGCACCAGAGCCCTTCTCCCTGGTCGAAGTCAAATTCGAAGGTGATGAGGCGCTGATGACGACGTCGCGGGATGCGGCGATTGAG
>JAZKEH010000053.1:0-2137 GCA_040387155.1 Pseudomonadota bacterium
TCCGCCGGCAGATAATCCATGCGCACCGAGATTACCCGCAGCGTGCCTGGCACCAGTTGCGCCGGTTCACTGCGTAGCTCGGCATGCTTTTCCATGTACTGCATATCGCCGTGGTACTGCCGCTTCAACCACTCGCGCAAATGACCGGCGTGTTCGCTCACATCAACGTCAGTAATCCCCACCTGCTGAAAGCCGAGTTCGCGGCCCCAGGTTTTTACTTGTTGTGTCAACGTCGTGAAGTCAAAACTCATGGTTGGCAATGGTAACAGCCAGCGACCTATACTTGCCGCCGATAACTGAATTCAAGGAGTCATCATGTCTGAGCAACGTCCCCCGTTCCCACCCTTCAACGAAGAAACCGCCAAACAGAAAGTGCGTGCCGCCGAGGATGGCTGGAATAACCGCAATCCCGAGAAAGTCGCGCTGGCCTATACCGCCGACAGCCAATGGCGCAATCGCGCCGAGTTTTTCGCGGGTCGCCCAGCGATCACCGACTTCCTCAAACGCAAGTGGGCGAAGGAGTTGGAGTATCGCCTGATCAAGGAACTGTGGGCTTACACCGACAACCGCATCGCCGTGCGCTTCGCCTATGAATGGCGCGACGACTCAGGCCAGTGGTACCGCTCGTACGGCAACGAAAACTGGGAATTCGACCAGAACGGTCTGATGCAGTTCCGCCGCGCCAGCATCAACGACATGCCGATCAAGGAAAGTGAACGCAAGTTCCATTGGCCAATGGGGCCAAGGCCGGCGGAGCACCCTGGCTTGAGCGATCTGGGAATGTGAGTGGCTTAAGGGATGTCAGCCAACAAGTTTGTCGTAGTCGCCATGCGTCCCGATCCATATCCATAGGAGCCCGTCGTCCACTTCTGTACCAAGCGCGCGGTGATGCATGCCGGCACGCACTGACCACAGCGTGCCGATTTTCTGGAAGTGTAGTGAAGGGTGTCTGGGATTGCTGCGCAGCAGCGTGTAATTCTTGTCAGCTACTGCGCGGACTTCGGCGGGTAGCGCTTCATACAGCTGCCAGAATCTGGCTGAGGCGTGGTGATTAAAGCTTCCTTGCTCGTCCTGAGTCATAGTCTGCTCGTGCATCCTTGACGAGTCCATCCAGTTTGCCAGCCGCGGAATCTGCTGCAATTTTTGAATCCCAGGCAGCCCAATCCTGCTCCAGAAACCACGTACGCAGTTCCTGAAATTCCTCACGCGACAGTTGTTGAATCTGGGATTCGATTTCCCTTACGCGGCGCATATTCATGGAAAGCTACCTCTGGCCACAGTATAGCGCAGGCGGTGAAAGTTGCCGGACCAATAAACCTGCTGCCCAGACGTCGACATGCGATACGTGCGTTTATTTCGGCGGCAGGTAATGAATAAAGTTCATCTTGTTGCCATCCAGATCCCGGCAGTAACCCACGTACAGCGCCTCGCCGCGCATGCCGGGCGCGCCTTCATCGCTGCCGCCCATTGCCAGTACCTTGGCATGCAACGCGTTTACTTGCTCCGGGCTTGTCGCGTCGAACGACACCATGGTGCCGTTGCCTACCGTCGCGGGATTCTGGTCGAACGGTGTCATGATAATGAACATCGGTGTACCGATGCCCCAACCCCAGGCGGTGCCCCGCTCAAATTCAGAAACCTTGGTGGCGCCCATGTCAGCCATCAGTGCGTCATAGAACCTGGTGGCAGCAGGCAAGTTGTTGGTGCCGACGGTGAAGTAGCTGAGCATGGCATTTCTCCCGATTCAAACAGTATGGAATGCTATTTTTGCCTTAGCGGTTGCTGATCAAAGCGGATATCCACCAATCCCTCTGCCTGCAAGCGTCGCAGGTTGTGGTGATTATCCACGCCCGGTGTTGCCAGTACATCGCGATAGTGTTCGCCAAAGCAACGGAGCGTCTGCTCCGTGGTCAGTCCCTGCAGCAAGGCCATCGCCAATACACGACAGCTGCCCTGGTTCTGCTCGGCACTGTTGCTGACCTTGCCATTGCGAAAAGCTGAAGGCGTGAAGTCGTACCACTGGTTGATAAAGGCCAGCGTTGTTGCAAATTGATGGGTGTCGGTCTGGATGGCAGCGAGAAAATCCGCCAGGGCCTGGTCGAAAGTGTTCACGGGTGTTCCTTGAGAGTGCATTTAG
>JAZKEH010000054.1:0-383 GCA_040387155.1 Pseudomonadota bacterium
CTGGCCGGCGCAACTGGCGGTATCGTGTAGCGCCAAGCGCTGACACCTGCTGCAGGATCGACCGTGCTCGTGCCGGCACCATAGAGCGCCTGCGCGGCGCGGATGTCGTCTTCGCGGGGATGGTTCAGGTTGTTGTAGGGATTGGCATACATGATCGACAACGGATTCTCGGAGTGCCCCAGTCCGATCAGATGGCCAAATTCGTGGGTCAATGTGCTGACCAATTCCTCATCATTGTCCCACGTTGACGGATCTTGATTGAGTTTCACAACGCCGTCGAAGTACGGGAAATACCCGCGATTTTCGTCGTAGTCGCCAAAGTCGGGGCCAGCAAGACCGGCAGCATCGCCGATTTGCGCCCAGAAAATTCGTACCTGACCGTC